>DAOLIQ010000090.1:0-12430 GCA_035328465.1 Ignavibacteriaceae bacterium
CAGTTAAGTTTATTGGTGTACGAGGGGCTAAATCAATGTAATGATACTGTTCGCCATAAGGACCTCCGTAAAGACCGATGTCACTTCTTGTTCCGTCTTTGTCAAGAATTGTTGGATCACCAGCATCAATGAGTGGGGAATATTTTTGTAAATGAAAATCCAGACTGTCTGGGTTCGCGAACATAGGGTCTGAATACATATTTGTGCTATCTATTGAAATATTCAGAGATGCTGTTTCGTAGTCCCAGAGATTATTGTACTGAAACGTCTGTGGCGATCCTGCTATTTGATCATATACTAAAACCGTATTTACGTTTTGAAAATGATTATTTGCTGCTATTGTCCCGACTCCAAATAACCCATGATCCCAACCAACCTCAATTCCGTAAACAACGTTATTAATAATAGAATCATTTCCGTATGATTGAAATGCCCCATCACCAGACTCGGTACCGGTTCTATAGAATATATTGCTTTCAAGCTTGGATATGAACCCAAGAGCATCATAAAAACCAAGGTAGCAATCAGCACAATGAATAATGTTGTTAATATAAGTAGGGGATGAGTTGATTTGAGATACTAAACCGTTACCATGTGCATAAATTATGTTTTCGGAGATCAGCGGGGAACCGAAACAGATAATTCCATCAGAAACGGTTTTAATCATATTTTGGTAAACTAATGGGTTATTTTGAGCACTAGAGAATATTGCAAATCCAAAATACGCTTCATTGATTTCACAAAATTTATAGACCGAATTTAAACCGCCGTCAATTAATATTCCACTTCCATTTTGAACATCATAAGTGAATATTTTAAAATTAGACAAATAACTGTTATCAAACCCATGTACGGTAAAAAATTCACTTGTTAATGTTAACTCTCTCGTATCAATCACACAGCTATCCATACCTGCGCCAATAAGCGATAAGCCGGGAATCATCACTACCTGCTCTTTGTAAGTGCCGTTGGCAACATAAATGGTGTCGCCAAACACAGAGATGTTAATGCACTCCATAATGCTGTCGGCGGCGGTCTCCCAGGTTGTGTAGGGCGGGGTACTGCTGCCGGTGGGGCTTACGTAACGCACTGTACCAATTATAAATGAAAAATTAAAAATTATAAATGAAAGACAGGAAAGAAGGAATATTTTTGGTTTCATTTTGTGCCTCGTAGTAATTTCTTGTTTTTACTTTTGGTAAGTTAGGAATAATTTTCATTACTCGCACAAAGAAAAACAAGCGCAATGGGACACTGATCTTTATGATTGGTTATGATTTTGTATGATTGATGAATTGCTGAATTGTTTAATTCAATTTTTAATTGTTCATTTTTGTTTGATAAATTTTATTGAGCTATTTCATTAAAATCAGTTTTCGAGTATCAGTAAATTGTTCACTTTGTATTTTATAGAAATATACTCCGCTGGCTAATTCGGACGCATCAAATTCTAAAGTCATTATTCCTTGCTGAGCTAAGTCATCAAAAAGAATTTTGACTTCTCGTCCAAGTATATCAAAGACAGATAATTTTAATTTTTGCTCAGAAGGAATTTCAAACCGAATTGTTGTAACGGGATTAAATGGATTTGGAAAATTTTGATAAAGATAGTAACCAAATTTATTTATATCATTAGTTTGAACATTTGTTATATAAATAAAATCACTCGCACCTCCAGATTCGTTATATCTGTTTTTATATTCCTGAAGGTAGAGGTTAGCAATCTTAAAATCATGAATGATTAAAACATTTTCGTCATTATCGTTCTCAGCTGAAGAAGACCAATTATGCGAACCTGTTTCGACAATTGGGTCACTGCTCTCAATTAAAGCATCAATAATAGAATACTTGTGATGAAGCGTAGCCCCGGTGCTTTCGAGCATCTCGGCGTAAGGCTGAAGAGTTTCAAATTCTGATCCATCTGTTGTGGGTTGATCAATAACTCCGCGAATGTCATCAACACCGCTAAGATTCCTGGCAATTAGAGCTGAGGCAATATCATCTCTTGTGATAACGTAAAGCGCCAAGTAAATATCATCTTCAGCCGAATTGATAATGTTAATAATTTTATTTGTAGTTCCATCGGAAGGACTGAAGTATAAATAAATTGGAATCCCTCCAATTATAAATTCATGCTGAGTATTATCCGATTTAAATCTACCGAACTTAGCATTTGCCTCATTAGGAGTATCGGTTGAACTTCCCCACATTTCTTCAAATTCAATTTTATACGCTGTTGCAATTGCCGGATCATTTATCTCAATCACATTGTTTTTCCAGCTTGATTCAGTTAGTGTGACATTCCATGAGCCTGTCCAGATCCAATCATTGTTTGATATTCCATCTCTGGCATCGAATACGAAAAATTTATTGTGCATAATACCATCGGGATCATTTCTTTTTATAACAGATATTCCCGCATCAATTAAACTTTGCATACTATTTTGTGTTGTACGATCATCATATACTACACGGATTTTTACTCCACGATTTTTAGCAAGTATTATCGCATTAGCAACATCCGGCATATCGGAGAAACTGTATAGAGCCATATCAATCGAATACACAGCAGCATTAATTCTTTCAATTAGCTTATCTTTAAAAACTATGTTCCCTTTGGCGATATTACCCGGTAACGCTATTGAGCTATCAATACTAAAATTGAAATATACATTTATGGTTCCAGTTGTCGAGTCGGTAGAAGTTGTTGTAACAGTATATAAATTACTGCTGCTTTCACCAGCTTCATTACTTGAATAAGCACGGAAATAATAAAGCGTTCCAGGAATCAAACCCGTTATTGGAACAACATGATAAGTTGTATCATCATCAATCACAACTGAATCCTGTTCAAGTTCGGTTGTCAAACCATATTTTACTTTGCTGTTTCCATTTCTTGCCGTGTTAAAATATACTGTAAAGGAGGAAGTATCAATATTTGAAGCGAACACCGGTTCAAGAATTAATGGAGTTCCATCGAAATCAATATCTAAAATGAATCTTGGCAGAATTTGGTAGCCTGAATTATAAGGAGCCGCTTGATCGAACTGACCAAGAATGCCGATTATATCAACAGGAACAGTTGGTATTTGAGTGCCTATAATTGAGGTTACATCTCCATCAATCCGAAGTTCCATATTTCCAGTTCCATCAGAAATTGGGTAATTCATGCTGCCGGTAAAACTTCCTGAACCGGTGATTGTCACATTATTTATTCTGATTAGTCTGCCTTCGTAAATTTCAAGTCCATTCCATTGCTGATTGATTACTTGAGAAATAGTAACGATTGTTGTATCAAATAAGAAAGCCTGACCATGATTTATAAAACTCGATCCTGGCGCATTAAAATCAAATTCAGTTAATCCATTATAATGAGAAAGCGTGCTTGTGACAGTGACGGAATCACCAATTGAAACTTGTCCTGCGAATCCATTGCCAAATACAGATATACCTGCGGATTCGTCATGAATTGACCCAGGACCGCTTGAACCAAATTGGTTACTTGACCCTACCACACCGGACACGGTAAAAATTTCGCCAAGATGGACTGGAACTCCATTAGCATCATTTTCTCTGATAGATGCAATAGGAACGCTTTGTGAATAAATGAACGAACTAAAAACAAATAAACTAAAGACAAATATTTTTTTCATTGAATGTCCGTTGAAAGTATGAATCGAATTATTCTGTTATTTTCTGTATCCGCCACATAAAGTGTTTTATCGAAATGTGCAGCAGCGTGCGGATGATTAAAAAGATTTTGCCCTCCAAATGAGAGAAGTTTATCTCCAAAAGAATTGAATTTATAAATACTGTCTTTTTCAGCGTCAACTACATAGATATTCCCCGCTGCATCAATCGTTAATCCTTCAGGATTGGAAAACCTATTTGGTAGCATAAAATCATTTTCGGATAAAGAGAACTTTGATACGTATCCGGTAAATTCACGCGAGTCAATATATTCTAACCATTGAGCTTTAAATGCATTTGAACCGGTCAACGTAAAGATCAAATCAAATGTATTGCCACTAAAAGATTTTAAGGAGCTAATACTATAAGCAGAAGGAATGCCCCCACCTAATGGGTCAAGACCTGGAATTCGACCGGTTAATGTGTCTTTCTCTTTTCCATTAATATCAATTTGCTTTTTGAAAAGAAGCAAAGAATTATCCGGATCGCTAAGTGAAGAATTTTTTGGACCTGTTCTGGCAATAACAAAACTATTATCATAAAAAACAGCTATGCCTTTATATTCACGATCCGGATTGCTCAAATCAGAAGTTGATTTTGGAAGCAGCATATTAATTGGGGCAATTTCAATTTGATGATTCACTGCTGCAAGATCTATTTTATAAATTGCATTGTATGTTTGAGAAATTCCATTAACGACAGTATCAAACTTAGCAGACACAATCAGGTTGAGTTGAAAATCCTGCGCCAATGCAACTGGTTTTTGGATTGTACGTGTACCAAGAATTCTTCCATCAAGATTTAGCATAACGATCCTGTCATTCTCAGTGTCAGCAATATAAATGAATGGTTCGTTCCCAATTATGATATCCTGCGGTTTATTAAATCCATCCCAGATAGGATTCATCTGTATATAAACAGTATCACCTCCAATATTTGGATTGCTCTCTGTCAAATCAAACTGATTTAGATTAATTTTATCACCACAACCGATAAGAATAAGTTGAAGTAAAATGACAGAATATATTTTTTTATAATTTATTTTCATAACCCAAGTATAATTGAAAAACGATGTGCTGAACCAAGCCGATTAAAATTGGCGTAAGAATAGTCAAGATTAAAATTTGCAATACTCAAAGGGAAAAAAACACCTGCGCCAAAAGAATAATTTTGCTCGTCAACATTGAATTTGTAACCGGCTCTGGCATAAAAATTTTTTGTCCAGTTATATTCCAATCCAAGTGAAAGATTTTCGCTATTGTCATTCGGATGGTTCAATTGAATGGAGGAGGTAATAGAATTCTCTTCATCGGAGTAAGGTTCGAAAGCAAATCCAATTCTAAAAATTGTGGGCGGAGAAAACGCCTGCCATTCGGATTCTTTTCTATTTCCGATAAGAATAACTTCACCATCCGGAGCTAATTGATTTCCAAAATTTGAAACAGCAACAGCAAATCTGGTTGAGCCAAGTCCTGTCCAATAATAGGTTCCGAGATCGATCATGACCCCGCGCATTTTTAATTTGTCAAGCGTTTCTTCAATATATCTCACTGTTCCCCCAAAACTAAATTTATCAGTCATCTTTCGTGCATAGGTCACTGCCAAAGCAATATCGCTAAATCCGAAATACTCACCTGTTCCAAACGGTGCAAACTCGGTTGTTACTTTCATGTCCTGCATAGATAAAGCCGTGAAAGCAATTCCAAAAGTATTAGTTTCATCAAGATGATAAACTCCACCAATAAAATCATGATTAATATCCACCACCCATTGGTTGTGAGAAAGAATAATTTGATTATCGGTAAATTGAACAAGTCCGGCGGGATTCCAGTAAAGAGCACTTGCATCATTTGCAACAGCAACAAATGCATCTCCCAGAGATGTTGCACGTCCACCTACACCAATTTTTAGGAAGGTAGCAGTTGAAATTCCTGCACGCTGTCCTCCAAGCACAGGGAAAAGTTGTGCGAACGAATTCGTAGTAATAAAAAATATAAAAAATATGCTGATAAATTTTTTCATTAAAATCGCAAGCTGAATCCGAATTTAATATTTCTTCTTGTAAGGTAGCGTGCAGGATTAAAAGGATATGGTGTAATCGGCGCCTGCAAGTCAGGGAATCTCGGATCATTCCATGAATTAGGGACTGCATCACCAAACTCATATGCTCTGCCGGTAACAGGATTAATTATAGCAGAATTTTTTGTGTCAAGCAGATTATTAACTTCAATATTGAATGATAATTTAACTCCCCCAATCGAAAAATATTTTTCAAAATTAACATCAATCCAGAACCAGTCATCACCAAGTTTACTGTTACGGTCACTGACAAGAAATTCATATTCCGGTCTGCCCTGTGTATCATAAGCTCCGGTGAACACGGCGGGGGTATATCTTTTACCTGACTGATAAAATGCACGAATGTAAATATTATAATCATCAAGAAAACCCGGAGCAAAATCAAAAATTGGTTTATCTTTTTCGATGTAAAAATTAGTTGATATTGAGGCTGTGATTGGTCTATCCCACGCAAGAAATTCTTCTTTAATGGATTCTGTTAAATCGCCGCGAAGAACAAGTACACCTTCATCAACAGACGAACTTTTTCCGGTTACAATTGCATAAGCAAAATTTGCAGAACCATTAAACCATCTGCCGATTCTTTTTTTATATTCGATTTCTAAACCGCGTGATCGAGCATAATCGGAATTCACGTAAGTGATAAAACTTTCTGTTGCGAACCTTGCTGAAGTGATGATTGCATTTCGAGTGCTTACGTAATCAAAAATATCTTTATAGTATGTCGTAATAGTAAGTACATCGTCATTGGAAAATTGTGTCTTCAGTCCAAGCTCATAAGCAACAGTAGTTTCGGGATTGAGATTCGGGTTTCCAAATTTCTGAAATGATGATTGGGCATTAAGAGGATCTAATTTAGCGTAAACGAACTGCGGCCGAGGCCATTTACTAAAATGACCATAAGAGAAAAATAATGTTTGATTATCTGAAACAGGATGTGAAATTCCAAGGCGGGGGCTGAGTCTTGCTTTCCACCTTCGGCTGCCAAACCAGCTAAATGTATCATCTAAATAATTTTGTCTTGTCTCATCAGGAATCGTAACAACGTCGGGATTGTTAATTGCGTCGTCAACATATTTTCCAGGGAACCAATAATCAAGTCGTAAGCCAAAATTTAGTATCATTCCAGAAAAATTTATATTGTCTTGAGCATAGAACGAACCAAGTGCAGGATAAGTTTTATAAATATCATTGTTCAAACCGAGTTCTCCAATCCACGGTTTATAAATATCAATAACCTGCATTTCCTGAAATTGAAAATTAAAACCAGCTTTAAATTTATTTTTTTCATCAAAGAAACTTGTAATATCGCCGCGTAAAGAATATTCTTCGAGATAATGATCGCGCCAAGTAAATGGATTTCCAACATCCCAGAATCCGTCGCCCGGAATTACACCTATCGTATCGCCATCAATATTATAATATTGAATCGGAAAACTTGTAATGTCCTTTGGCTCCAGGAAATCATACCAGTTTTTACCATTTGCATCTGCACGAAGATTTGTGTAATAATATCCAAATTTTAATTCATAAAATGTTTGCGAATTTAACGTGTGCGTTAAGTTTAATGTGTGATAAATATTATTGTGAGTGAATGTATTTGCTTCATCTAAAATATTTTGGAAAGAATATTGATAGCCAGGGCTTGGTTCGATGTATTCGAGATTTGATTGAAGCGATTGAGAATTTTGATTTATGTTAACTGATTGATTAAACGAATAATTAAATTTAATCGTCGGTGAATATTTGTAAGTTAATTTCGCAAGCCAGAACCAATTATTTTCAGCTCGCGGCGCGAACGTTGTTCCCCCAAAAGTTGTGCTAATAATCTGGCTTGCGACAGGTTTAAAATACCCTTGAGTAATTCCATCAGTAATTCCCCCATAGAAACTTGTGAAGAAAAAAATTTCTCCGGGAATATTTAAGCCGAGCGCTGGTAATATTAAAGTTGTGAACGGTTCTGGACCGCTGACATTTCCTTCAGCAATATCCGTATTGAATACATTGTATGAATTTCTTTCTCCAAAATTATCCCGCTTATAGGAAAAATAACCCGAGAATTTATTTCCACCTTCGCGTGTTTTAACATTCACAACACCAGAGGTTGCTTGACCAAACTCGGCATTGAAACCGCCAGTGATGACCTCCACCTCGTCAATCGAACTTGCACTAAGCTGCAATCCAAATCCTGTTCCCGCAAGAGGATCCTGCACAGAAACGCCATCGAGCAGAAATGCATTTTCATAACTTCTTCCTCCGCGGATGTGTATTGAGTTATCTGTATTTACCACCCCCGATTGCTGCGTGACTAAATCAGAAATATTTTCAACAACAGAAACGTCAATATCGTCTTTTGAAATTGTTCTCCTGCTTTGTGTTTCTTCAACGTCCATCAAAGGTTTTTCACCAATAACGACAACCTCCTGTCCAAGTGAGAGAACTGATTCTTCCATTTCAATATCGAAATGTTTAGTTTTATTTTGAAGTATATCTACTCCTGTAAACTGTATTGTTTTGTAACCAATGAATGAAATTTCAAGCGTGTAATTCCCTGCTGAAATTCCTTCAATCCTGAATGAGCCATTGATATCAGTCGCAGCCCCGTAGTAACTACCTTTTAAAATTATATTTACGCCCGGCAAAGGTTCACCAGTTGCTTTATCTATAATCATACCTGAAAGGTTCCCTCTCTCCTGGGGAAAAATTGAAACAGAGATGAGAAACAACAATATGGTAAATAATCTTTTCAAGGTATTAGACCAAAATCCTCGATAAATATTTTTTCGAGTAATGGAATTACGTTGCCATCACCGCCATTAGCTTGGTAAAGCGGAATACCAATAAAAAATAAATTTCCATCATTTGTTTTGAATCCTATGTTACCACTTAAATTTGAAGCAGAAATATCGTAAGTTTTCTGAGCAGTAATGGGGTTCGGATAAAAAGTACGCAAGGAGGAAACCGTACTTAAAATCGTCAGCACAGGATAATCTAAGCCGGGGGTGGATGGATTAATCGTGCCGCCGAAAACAAATCCAATAGGTCTATCCTGTCCAAGAGAATCAATCGGTAAAAAGCCTTGTACAGTTGGGAGATCAAATTGAAAAACAGATGTTGAATCTTCAAAAGTTAATGACATCGCAATCTTACCTCCCCCATCAATAAATTTATTCATCGTTAAGCTTAGCAGATCCATCCTAGGTTTTGAATTAGAATACCAGAAAACGAATTTAAATAATTTTATTGTCTCGGGAAAGGTTACACTCTCATAAGGCAGGGTACTTCCAGCAATATCAAGTGTATTAATTTTGTCCATGAGGATGCCGTTTTCAATTTGATTGAATGCATCGTTATAGAAATTTTTAACCGCGATATCATTATTCAAATCTGGCACGTTATAATTATCTACAATTAAAAATTCACTTGTTGGCTTTTTCACAAACCATGTGTTATTCGAATCAGGTAGAGAAATAAAAGCTGATTTTGCCCCAGAAATATCTTCAGCTTGAATATAAATTATATTATCATCATTTAATTTGAGTCCCGGTAAATCATCGGGATTAATATTTAACTCTGAGCCGTTGATAAGAATTTCCATCATAGGATTTGAAGCATTATAATCAACTATCCGTAAGGTCACTAATCTCGTTGAACCGCTGAGAGAGATGAAATTATTTGTATCATTGAGCGCTATATTAATATTTGTAATAGAACTTTCGCCGTCAAGATCGCTTGCTGTCCAGCCGAATGTCATTACAGGAAAAGAAGTGTCAGGTAGAAATGAAAGCTCACTCCATAAAATTTCCGGAGTTGAGTTTTTTATTGGGAATTTTGTAGAAGCAGGGGTGGGGTCTATCAACCCAGTATCAAAATAGTTTTCGTTCGGATCATAATGTTCATTTCCATTAGAATCTGTAAATGGTTCAGCTCCGTAATCAATTTGATTTTGATAAATGTGATCATCATAAAATCCATTACCTGAATTATCAACAGCAGAGACCTGAAAATCGAAAGTTGTATCGATTGTACCGATAGGTAAAGAGAAAGTACTGTCACGGCTTGTGGTAAATGTCCAAACGGAATCAATTCCAATCCATTTAAAATAATATCCAATTATCAAGCCGTCAGGATCATCCCCCCACCAACTTACATTTAGCCGGCTTGTTTGTCCGCTGATTGAACTATCCGGATACAAAAACACAAATGTCTCTGGTGTGTTATTCGGATTTGCATTATTGACTAACTCGTCATAACAACCGCTGTTTAAAATTCCCACAGTTAATGTAAGAATATAGAACAAGTATAAAGTAATTTTAGAATTCAATAACTGTCCTGATATCTAATCCTTTTTATCATATATAATTAATTTTAGAGCCATGATACTCATCTACATAAATTTATCTAAACTTTGCAGGTATTGAAATAATGGGCATACGGTAATCGCTGCCCATACTTCAAATCCTTATTCAAATTAATTACTATTAAGACATTTGTCGCTATTTGATTAAAATCATTTTACGTACTTGATTAAATTCACCGGCACTGATGCTGTATAAATACACTCCTGTAGCTAACGAAGATGCATCAAACTTTACAGAATATCTGCCTCCTGATTTAAATTCATTGACTAAAGTTTTTACTTCTTCACCAAGCACATTAAATATTTTTAAAGTAACTTTACTTTCTTTTGGAATTGAAAATGAAATAATAGTTGTTGGATTGAACGGGTTTGGATAATTCTGACTTAACTCAAATTTTTCCGGTAAGGTATTATTTTGGTTTTCAACGGAAACTGGAATGTAACCAGAAAAGTCATCATCACTTCGCGGATCAAGTTTATAATTTCCGAAAGTATAAAGAAGTATTCCGCTTAAACTTTCAAACTGATCACCAACAAGTAAGCGAATTGGCTGATCAACTAAACTTGAATCATAAAAATTATGATAAGATAACTGAGAATCATCAAGATTTACACGGGTGTTTATTCCACTTGGATCTGCAATAAATATTTCTCCAAAATTACTGCTGCCATTTCCTGTCGGTCCAGGATTTCCATCAGCATTTTCATCAGTAACAGTAATATTAGAGTACTTGACAAGCACTCCCTCCCATTGCTCTGCAGAAATTGTACCCGAACTGAAAGTTCCTGTTTCAGAAGTTGAAATCTCGCTTGCATCAGGAACTGGATTTCCGGATGAAATTAAATTAAATTGTGAAGGGTCATCAATACCGGATATCTGGGTCATACTAAATGACTCGCCAACTGTGCCTCTAACTTCAACTAAGTCCCCCTTCCTTAATACGAGTGTTTCTGTTCCATTAACTCTAATTCCGCTCCATGGACCATTTCCATTTTGAATAAAAATATAGCTCGCAAAATCTGTTGTATCAGAAGTTACAATCCCATCCACTGTTACTTCAAACCCATTATAAGCACTGAAGCCGCTTCCATAAGGGCTGTATTGAACATGTTGAATAGTTATTGGATGATCAAGTACAAAATAAAAATATCTGTTGCTCGAAGTATCAGAAGGATTTTGCGATTCATTATTTTCATTGTCAATCGCCCAAATAAAATAGTCAACAATCGATGAATCACTTTGAGCGGGAATAACTGCTGTAAAAGTAGAATCACTAATATTTGTCATATCAACTTCCTGCACCGCACTGCTGTTCACCCGGTATTTTAATTTTGCAGATGTCACTGTGCCGTCAATATCACGAATAAACGAAGTGATAGTAACTGGCTGACCATACCCAACCTCAACTATATCCCTCGTAATATTTGAAATGACAGGAGGGAAAGTCCCAACTTCAATATCGTCAGGATAAGCCGGATTGATAGTAATACCGCCTGAACCTGCACTACGTGTTTCTATATAACCACGAATATAATTTAAAATTGAGCCGTCTGTAGGGGGAACATATCCGGAGACGGGTGAATAAAAATAATCAGATTTAGTACCCATCGAAAGCTTTGTTCCATTGGCATCTTGAATTCTGAAACTTCCCGTCGAAGAATTTCTGTCAAATGTTGAAACATTTCGAATAACAACGTAAACACCCTCCCACTTTTCAGAAATTGCTTTGTTGTCATCCGTTCCAGTTACTTTTAATGAATCTAATGTCAATTCAACCGGCTGAGGTCTTTCTTGAATCCCGATCACATCATCAGCAGAAAAATTAATTACATTAAATTGTGTTGTCTTTTGAGTTGAAGTACTATATTCATTAACCACACCCGTAACTTTAACAACGAATCCTGAATCAAGATCACTGAATGGAGAACCAAGAGAGGGATCCTGACGTAATAAAATGCCTGACCAATCAGTCTGACTTGTATCCTGTAAGTAAAATCCTGCTGCACCGGTTCCGACAAACATAATAACACTGTCAGGGCTAAAAAATCTACTCTTGTATGGCGCACACATTACAACTCCCGTTACAGTCACTGTATCACCCTCGTAAGGTGACACCTGATCATCAGTAAAGTAATTAATCAAAGTTGTGGGGTCCTGATATTGAATATCACGAATTGTGATTTCAGGATATTGTGCAAATGTTATTGCAGAAAACAAAACAAGCAAAAACATCACGTAAAATTTTTTCATTTTTATCGCTCCTAATTTTATTTAATAATTAAAAATTTTCCTGTTTGAAT
>DAOLIQ010000091.1:0-12350 GCA_035328465.1 Ignavibacteriaceae bacterium
TACGGCTGATTTTATTTTTTATGTTACTCATTTTATATCCATCATATTTCCAAAATTATCTGTGACAGGCTGAACAATATTGCGGACCTAAATTTATATTCTTTAAATCCGGTAATATTGTGTGAGCATTACGATGACAATTTAAGCAGCTCCCCATTGTGAACGAACTAACCTGTAAAACCTTGTCCATTTGATTTACAGGACCATGGCAAGCGGTACAATCAATTCCTTTATTTACATGAACGCTATGGTTGAAGTAAGCATAATCAGGAACTTTATGAATACGTTTCCAAGGAAGCGGCTCATTCTCTTTATAATAGGTGGTTAATTTTATTATTTCGGGTTTATCCTTTCTTGCAACTGAATGACAATTCATACAAGTTGCGACTGAAGGAATCATAGCATGACGGGACTTCTCTACTCCAATATGACAATACTGACAGTCAATTTTCATCTGCCCTGCATGCAATTGGTGAGAGAAAAGAATCGGCTGCACCGGTGAATACCCGACACTATCTCTTTCTGCCCTGGAAGCGAAATACGTTAACGCAAACGAAGCAAGTACAACGAACACAAGAACTGGCAGACGATTGCGAAGTACATAATCCAAAAATTGTTTTTTCATATTTAACTAATATTGTTGGATTTCAAGCCTTTGATTGTTGATGGAGATTAGAACTCCCTTTTTCAATATGTTTAAGCTAAAAGTAATTGCAGCAATTGGAATAGCATTGCTACAACTTCTAAGAACTGCTAGAAAATTTAGTGGCAAAATTAAAAATAGTTGATGTTAAAACAAAAAATTCAAGTCGAATGAATAAGATTTTATGAATAAATTATTAAATGTTTTATACTTGTGCGACAAAAGAAGTTCCAGCCCAAATTATTTATTAAATAAATCGTTTTAAAATCTGAAGCACAATTATTGCTACAACTACAATCAACCCAAAATAAAAGAATAAATTGAAAACTGACCCCGAAGTGATAGTCAGTGTAGTTCTGTATCCTCTCCACCCACACTTTTTACACCGATAAATTTTATAAAAGGTGAAATATTTTACAATCCTCTCAAAAATGTTTCTCGCCTTAGAACGATTAAGAGAATTTGATTCTTTGCACGAAGGACAATTTTCATAAACAGGATTTTTGCGCACGAGAATATTTTGAGTTTTCATATACCTAAAATTATTTTAAGTACAGCTATAATCAAAACAACAGCAAATATTTTTTTTATGAGTTTATCTTTTGATTTAATTGCAAATCTTACCCCAAAATAGCTCCCAACAGAAGCGAACACACCTACGAGCAAACCCGGGACAATCAATATATATCCAATGCTGCCTTCGATTGAAAAATTATTAGACTGCTGGCTAAAAGAAAGTGCCGAAAAAATCATAGTTGCTGCGGTTGCAAACGAAGATGTACCAATTGCCGGTTTAATATCTGTATCAAATAAATAAACAAGTGTTGGAAAGTACAATAACCCACCCCCTATTCCCGAAAAAGCAGAAACTGTCCCAATGGCTAAACCAAATCCAAACAAATAAAATTTTGGTAAGTTTATTTTTTGGCTTGTCTTATTAACATCACCGTTAAATAATAACATTCTTACTGCAACGAATATAAAAACGACGGCAAATATTACATGCAAATTTGATGCGTTAGTATGAACTACAAAATATGGAGTCAAAATAGATGCAATTACACTACCTGAAGAAAGAATAATAGCTTTTTTAAGATTAAGATTTTTTTTTAAGGAGTGGTTAACAGCAGAATATGAAGTCGCAATTGCTCCGGACAATAATGATGTTCCAATTGCGAAATATGGAATGTATTCTTCAGTGATACCGAAGTAAGGAAGTATAAAATAAAAAAATGGGACAAAAATAATACCGCCTCCTATTCCCAGCATTCCGATTAGAATACCAGAGCCAAATCCAACCGCGATCGAGAAGATTACAAGTTCAACGATAATCAATTTGAGTGAAGTAATCTTTTATAAAGATTTTGATTCGTTAAAATTCTGTATGCAGTTTGAAACTGGGGATCAGCTTCAAGCATCATTTTTACTTTTTCAGAAACGCCAAGATACCTTACGCTTAATTCGTTCTTAATTTCGAGTAAAATTTCGCTTTCATACTTTTTGAACGATTCTTCATCAACTTTAGCGATTCTTTCTTGAATTTTTCTAAGATCATTTCCAGTTTGTTCATCCAAATCTATTTTATTCATTTCAGAAATTATTTTATCAATCTGTTTTTCAGTCTCCGAATGGTAAATATAATCCTGTTCTGAAAGATATTTCTCGAAATCTTTAAGCAGAGTTTTCGGTTGAAGTTTATCAAACCTTTGATTTGTGTGAGCGTAATAATATGCATCGGCGAATTGAAAGAATAATCCTTTGGCAAGTAAATCTTTTGTTATACCACCTTGAATTTGAAATTCGACGGTGGAATCGGGAGTAATTCCACCAGCGCTGAAGACAGTGCGTTTGTTATCAGTAGTAAAAGCTTCAGCATCAAATTTATTTTCATTCAACTTATCATCATTACTTTTTGAGTAATCAATTTTCTGAATACATCTTCCGCTTGGGGTGTAATATTTGGCAGTAGTTATTTTAAGCGATGTATTTATTCCAATCGGTGAAATAGTTTGCACAAGACCCTTTCCAAAAGATTTTGTCCCCACAATAATTCCCCTGTCGTGATCTTGAATAGCGCCGGCTACAATTTCGGAAGCTGAAGCGCTCCCACCGTCAATAAGGACAACGAGTTTAGAATCACCGGCGATTGGTTCCTGTTCAGAAAAATATTTTTTTTCAGCAAATTCTTCCCTGCCTTTTGTAGTAACAATTAAAAGATTTTTTTGTAAAAATTTATCGCAGATATCAACTGCTACATCGAGCAATCCGCCGGGGTTACCTCTTAAATCAAGAACGATTGATTCGATTTTTTTCTGAGCACTCAACTGTTTGATTGCATTTTTAATTTCATCAGCTGCAGTTCTGCTAAAGTTAGATAATTTTAAATAAACATTTCCACTGTTTTCGGGAAAGAACCCAAAGTAAGTTAAGTTTTTTAGGATCACTTCTTCACGAATCAAATTAAAAATTAAAGTATCTTTTTTCTCATTTCTGGTAATCTTGATTTGGACAGTAGTGCCAGGCTCACCCTTGACAAGTGATGAAATGTCATCAACATTTTCAGATGAAATTTTTTTATCCGAAGCCATAATTAAGATATCACCAACTCTAATACCCTGCCTTTGAGCAGAATAACCATCCATTACTTCCGTGACTGTTACATCATCACCGCGAACGCCGATTGAAATTCCTACACCTCCATATTTGCCATTCGTCATGAGGTCGATATCTTCTTTTTTATCTTCATCAATAAATACAGTATAAGGGTCTAAAGTTTGAAGCATTCCATTAATGCCAGCTTTCATAAATTCTTCGGGGTCAACATCGTCCACATAGTTAAGTGCAATCTCTTTATAAATTCTGGTGAACAGATCGATGTTCTTTGATATTTTCAGATAGACATCATCGTTCCCGCTAAAAAATCCGGAGAATATTATTATGATGAATACAGCGATAATTATTTTAGTCCAAAATTCTTTTCTCATTTTTAGATCCTCAATCAAGCTTTAATTTCTTTTATTATTTTTTCGTGGATTTCGGCAACTGATTTTGAACCGTCTATAACACGAAATCTTTTTTCTTCAGCGGCTAATAGTAGATAACCTTGCCGCACTTTTTGAAAGAAGGAAGTTTCTGAGTTTTCTATCCGGTCAAGCTCAACTCTTCCTGATAATTTTTTCCTTTGATGTGATAGTTCAACAGATATATCAATTAAAAAAGTTAAATCAGGAATAGTATTTCCAATTGCAAGTTGCTGAACTTTTTTCACAACTTCAATATCAATTCCTCTACCATAAGACTGATAAGCAATTGATGAATCGTGAAATCTATCTGAAATCACGACATAGTTTTTTTGTAATAATGGGATTATTTTTTCTCGAACTAATTGAGCACGCGCCGAAGAGAAAAGCAAAAGTTCAGTTTCACTAAACATTCGACTGTTTTTTTTATCTAATAGAATTTCTCTGATTTTTTCAGAGATCTCGGTTCCTCCCGGCTCTCGAATTACTTCAACAGAAAAATTTCTTTGCAATAAATATTTTTTTAATAATTCAACCTGAGTGGACTTGCCGCAGAAATCAATTCCTTCAAAAGTAATAAACATCTAAAATTCTCTTTGCAAATTATTTTCTTTAATTAAACTTTGTAATAACATATCTAAGTCTTTCAGGTTTTATGTAAATCAGTTGTGTGTTATCAGGGAAATCAATTTCAGGTGCTACTGTGCCTGTTGAATCAACCACAACCTCGCTGTATTCTATACTTGCACTAAAATCATATTCTGATAATTTGCCTAAGACCTCAATACCGCCTATTACGCTTACAGTAATTGAATTGGGTATCAATACAACCTCCCGATCTGGCGGTACATTTAAAACTTTAACTGGTATTTCTTCGAATGACTTATCTATGATAGCTTGAACATCAAGGCTCATTAACAAATTATCTGCAGAATACGAAAATCCTCTGAGTTTTTTAACTTCGATACGCTCAACGATTTTTTCAGATAAATTATTATAAGTTTTTCGCTCGGTGAGTATTGATTTCATTTTTTTTAATATACTTTTTGGTCCCGAAACCATTATTGAATCAGGTATGAACTTAATTTCAGATGCTAAGCCATAGCCGGTTTTAAAATTAAGATTAAGATTTGCTTCGATCGGTAATTTTTTTGTAGTGATTGACTCGATATAGAATGAGATCGTATCGGGAATAATGTCCATGACCTGCATACCTTCCGAGAGCCAATTATTTTCAGATAAATAATTATTTAGATTGATGAACTTTAATCCACTGTCAACTGACATCGGAACTACAAACTCAGAAGGAGATGCCACATTCATAGAGATGAGCTTCCAGCCTTTGCTTTTAACCTTGAGTAATATTTTATCCGGCATTACCGAGCCGCTGCTGAACCCTTTAGGAATATTAATAATTTTTAACGGCACTTCGATGACAGCAAAGTAATCACTCGACAAAGAAATTGAGCCCCAAATAATTATTGAAAAAATTACAGAAATAATTATGACTGAAAGATTTTGTGGGGTTCTAATTTTCAAGCTGGTTTAACTTTCTAACCTTGAAGTGATTTATAATAGGCAATTAATTCATTTCTATTGGCACGAGAAATTTGTCGTCCTTTAATCGGAAAATTTTTAATGCTTCTAACATAATGCCGCAATTCGTGAACGTTCATATTTTCAATATTATTTGGCCGATTTATTTCTTGTTGCTGCTCATCATTTAAATCGTACTTTTTATGAATTGAACCTAATGCTTCTCGTTTTAATCTTTCGATTGTTTCAGAATGATTTGATAAATCTTCTTCGTTTGCTGCGCTTTGATTGTCTTTTTGTTTCGATTTTACCTGCCCGGGCTGTTTAATAGTTTTTTTAATTTTGACCGGAGAAATTTTTTTTTCTGGATTTATATTCTCTTCTAAAGGGTGATTATTTTTTGTAAAGGGTGAGGTTGTTTTTTTGATAGAGATTTCATCGGGAATTATGTTAGAGTTAAATCGTTTAGTATTAAACAATAACTTTTGAATTCTTTCATTCTCTATATTAATTGAAACTGAGGCGATATACCCTCCGATTTTTTCAGCCTGTTCTTTAGCTTCTTTCAAAACAAAATCAATAGAAACAGGCGAAGCTAAAAATTTTGAGACAACAACCCCGTCCCCTATAAAATCGAAGCCAAGGAAAGCAGCATCAGTATTTTTTAATACAGAGTCAACAGCAGCCACTGCCGGGATTAAACCTTTAGTCTCTAAAATTCCTATGATTTGTTCCATAATTATTTTTCTTTTAAATATTTCATTAAATCAATGTGAGGTTTCGGGATTATCAGTGAAGTAATAAACTGATTTTCTTTTTTTAAAACTTCAGAATTTAATTCTATCATATTTTTAATAGAGGCAAGGTCACCCTCAAAGAAAACTGATACAATACTATCACCTGGAGTTTCAATCTTTATGAAGTTTATTGATTTTATTTCCGACAAATTTTGTAAAACTTTTAGTGCCCAGGCGTAACTGTGAGTTTCGATTATTCCGAGAGAGTATTGAGTCACGATTAAAATCCTTCTAAACTTATTTTATAGAAAATAATTCTTGATTTTCTGATTATCAATTTAAGCATTGGCAATTATTATTTATGCTTATCAAGAAATTCCTGAAGAATAATTGCCGCTGAATTATTATCAATCAAACCTTTATTCCTTCGTTTTGATTTTTTATTTACTGATTCAAGTACTTTCTCAAATGCAATGGCTGAAGTGAAAGTTTCATCCCAAAGTTTTATTTCAAGTTTAAATTTACTTTCCAAATCCAATTTAAATTTTAAAATTTTGTTCCGAATAGATCCAGGCTTATCTTCATCGGATGGAATACCCAATACAATCAAAGAAACATCCTGGTCTAAAATGATCTTCCCTAATTCTTTCCAAATAGAATTATCATTCAATAAAGTTTTAAAAGGGTAGGAAAATATTTTAAGCGGATCTGAAAGTGCTGTGCCAATTCTCCTTTCTCCATAATCGATTGCTAAGATTCTCTTGTATTCTATCGGAAGGTTTTCACTCATTGCTAATCTTCAAACCGCTCGACTGAATAAACCCCTTTAACTTTTTTTAGTCGTTCAATTAAATTATAAAGGTGATCGAGATCCTGGACATAAACGGTTATGCTGCCTTCAAATGTGTTATCATTTGTGTTGACATTAATTGATTTGATATTAGTATTCTTAAAGGAAACAATAGTGTGGGACAATTCATTTAGTAACCCGGGAGAATCTTCACCCATTAATGTTATTCCAGCGACAAAAAGTGAATTCTCCCCTTTAGGCCATTGCACCGAAACAAGTTTTGTAGGATCTTTTTCAGAAATTTGTAAAAGATTATTGCAAGTTTTTCTGTGGATTTTGATGCCTTCGCCAATCGTTATATAACCAATAATTGGATCGCCAGGCACAGGATTACAGCATTTTGCGTAAGTATATAAAAGCCCCCCGCTTTCGCCGTCAACTAGTACGCCACCTGCATCATTGCGAGCAACATTCACAAAATTTTTGTATTCAAGAACGGCTGAAACTTTTTCTTTTTTCTCCTTTTCTTTGGAAGTTGTTAATAATTCATCAAGGTTTAATACGCCTTGTGCAATTGCAATAAAAAAATGTTTTGTGTTTTCATACTTGGTGCTTGCAGCAAGTTTTATTAAATCTTCCTGGCTAAAATTAAGTTTCATTTTTTTTATCTTTTTTTCCCAAATTTCCTTTCCCGCTAAAACTATATCTTCCTCTTCTGAGTTAATCCACTTCCGAATAGCAGACTTTGCTTTATGGGTAGTAACAAACTTCAACCAACTTTTATTAGGATGTTGGTTTTTAGAAGAGATAATCTCCACTTGATCTCCGCTGTGCAAAACCGAATCTAAAGGGACAATTCTACCATTTACCTTGGCTCCTATGCAGTGTTCACCCACCTTGCTGTGAATTTCAAAAGCAAAATCAACCGGAGTGGAATTAATGGGTAAACGAATTAAATCCCCTTTGGGAGTGAATACGTAAATTTCATCTTGATAAAGATTTAGCTTGAAACTTTCAAGTAATTCTTTTCTTGCATCATCACGAGAAGCATTATCAAAAATATCCCGAATCCAGTTAATCCAGCTGTCAAGGTCTTTGTCCGTGGTAGTTTTATTTTCCTTGTACCGCCAATGGGCTGCCACACCCTTCTCTGCCACCTCGTGCATTTTTCTCGTACGAATCTGAATTTCAACTAATCTGCCATCATGCCCAACAATAGTGGTATGAATAGACTGGTAATTATTTGTCTTTGGAATTGAAACGTAATCTTTAAATCTGTCAGGCACCGGGAGGTAAATTTGATTAACAATTCCAAGAGTTGTGTAGCATTCGTTAGTATCCTCAGTATCAAGAATAATTCTTATTGCAAAGAGATCATATATTTCTTCGAATGGCTTATTACGCCTTAACATTTTTCGATAAATAGAATATAAGTGCTTTGGGCGCCCATTTATTTCGTATTTAATATTGTACTCTTTCAACTTCAGTTCGATAGGTTCGGTAAATTTACTAATGTATGATTCGCGTTCTTTTCGTTTACCTTTAACTTTTCTTGAAAGTTCATCATAAGCCTCGCGGTTTAAAAATTTAAAGGATAAATCTTCAAGCTCCCATTTTAATTTTCCCAAACCAAAACGATTGGCAAACGGTGCGTAAATTTCAAGTGTTTCCTGTGCAATTCTTCTCTGCTTATCCGGGTTAACGAATTCAAGGGTACGCATGTTATGAAGTCTATCGGCAAACTTGACAAGTATCACTCTAACGTCTTTTATCATTGAAAGCAGAAGCTTCCGATAATTTTCAGCTTTTGTAATTTCATGACCTTTAAATATCCCGCTTATTTTTGTAACGCCATCAACAATTTCTGCTACCTCCTTTCCAAATTCTTTGGAAAGAATATCGATATTTATATCTGTATCCTCAAGTACATCATGAAGCAAAGCACAAGCTACTGAAATATCATCAAGTGGAAATTCACGAACAACTATTAAAGCTACGTGAAAAGGATGGGTAAAGTAAGGCTCGCCGGATGCACGCAATTCATCTTTATGAGCCTCGAAACTATATTCAAAGCTTTTAACTATTAAATCTGTATTTACCGCGGACAAATTGTCGTTGCACGCAGTCAATAGTTCATCAAGATATTTTTTATTTTTTGAATTGGTTGAAGGCATAATTTAAAGCCATTAAAATTCATTTTGGCTTTAAAATACTTCTTTTAAATGAAATGAGAAAGTCAGCGGGTTTTAGAGTTCAAAATTTAATCTTCCAGGTCCTGCAGGATTTTCCTTTTTAATTTTTTTACTCGTTCGATACGGCTGTCTAATTCCTCCGCTGCAAATTCAGAAAAATCCTTGATCGAGAGAATGTCATTACATATTTGAAGAGCATTTTCTTTTTGTCCAAGTTTATAATAAAGCTGAGCAATAATGTGCTTTATCACCACTTCATTAATATGATTTTTTAATCCCTCGGGCGGGTAAGATTTTAAGACTTCATAGTAAAGATTAATCGCCTTTTTTTTATCAATCTCTTCATAAATTCTTGCAAGACCCCACTTGAATAATCGGCTTCCAGGGTTTTTCTTCAAAGCATCCTCTGCAACTTTTTCAGCATCACTAAAATTTTCACGATCAATGTAAACCCAAATAAGTGAGTAGGCTGCGAGATATGAATTGTAAGTAGAATATTTTATTGCCTTTTTTAGATAATCAATTCCTTTATCCTTATCATCAGAAATAAATGGTAGCCAATTGATGAATTCTGTTTTACTGCTGCTCCAGTATTTATAAGCACCAATCGCTATGTATGATTCGTAAAATTCGGGATTTATTTCCAGACAGTCTTCAAAATCCGAAACAGAACTCATGCCCTTCGTAAATGCAGGGATCCAACTTTCATTTAGTGCTTTATAGTAAGCATTGTAACCTTTCACTAAAGCAAGGAAATATTTATTCCAAACATTTTTTGGTTCCTTGGCTAAAAGTTTTTCTGATTGAGCTTCTGCTTCATCAAGATAATTCATTATTAATTGATCATTGAACTCTTCTGCATTATCATACGATCTTGCTATTTCTACAGCAGCGAGATAAATTTTTCCTAAGGGATTATTCGGGTAATCACGAGTAAGCTTCTCAAATTTGGTCCGTGCAGCTTCATAGTCGTGGTTTATTATTTCCTGAATCCCTTGTGTGAGGATATTATGAATCTTATCGTCCGGATATTTCTGAGCGAATGAAAACCCTGCGAAGAAAATGAATGCTAAAAAAATATATTTAAAGTGTACCAAATGTCCTATCTCCTGCATCACCCAATCCGGGTAGAATGTATCCTTTGTTATTTAATTTTCTATCTAAAGCAGCAGCAAAAATTTTTATGTCGGGGTGATCATATTGAAGTTTTAAAACTCCTTCCGGAGCAGCAACTATACATGCAAAAATAATTGTTGAAGCGGATCTCTGTTTAAGGTAGTTAATTGCTTCAGAAGCACTCCCACCGGTTGCAAGCATCGGATCAAGAAGAATGACCATTGAATCATTAATGTTCTTCGGAGTTTTGTAATAATATTCAACAGGCTCTAAAGTTTCTTCATTTCTTTGTAAACCGATGTGACCAACTTTTGCATCGGGAATTAATTCTAAAAATCCATTTACCATTCCAAGCCCTGCCCGTAATACAGGTACAAGAACTACGTCGTGTAAAAGTTTATACCCATTAGTTTTTTCAAGGGGTGTTTCAATTTCAATTTGGATTGTTTCAAAATCAGCTGAAACTTCGGCAGCAAGAATATTTGAAATTCTTTTAACGGCTTCTCTAAAAATTTCAGTGCTCGTATTTTTATCACGAATGATTGTCAAGTCTCTCCTGACGAGTGGGTGCTCAATCAACTTTAATTTATTATTGATCTTATTCATAATTTATTTTTGCCTGAAACTAAGCGTAATAGGTATTCCTTCAAAACCAAAAATTTTCCTTATGGTATTTTCGAGGAATCGCTTATAGTTATCAGGAACATATTTAGGAAAGTTGCTAAAAAATAAAAACACAGGGTACTTGTCGCCTCCTTGTGTGATATATTTGATTTTTATTTCTTTACCTGTACCTGTTGCAGGAGGGGGAAATCTATCTATCTCTGCCATAAGCTTTTCATTCAGGTCTGACGTACTAATTTTTTTGTTGCGTTCATTGTATAACCGGATGCACAAATCCACAAGCTTGTAAATTCTTTGCTTAGTAAGAGCGGAGATAAAGATGATGGGAACATAATCCAGCGCTCCAAGTTTTTGTTTAATATCCAATTCGAGCTCACGCGAAGTGTTTGTTACCTTTTCTATAAGGTCCCACTTATTTACTGCAAGGATTATTCCTTTTTTTCGTCGTTCTGCTTCATCAATTATTTTTTGATCCTGTTTGTCAAATCCAACCGTTGCATCAACTAAAATTATCACCACATCGGCTTCAGAAATTGCTTTGAGACTTCTTAACGTTGAAAAATATTCAACACTTTCCTGCACTTTTTTCTTTTTTCGTAAACCGGCTGTATCAACTAAAATTAATTCCTGTCCATAATATTTTAGCGTTGAATCCAAACTATCTCTTGTAGTTCCAGGAACATCGGTAACAATGCTTCGATCTTCTCCAAGTAAAGCGTTTGTTAGCGATGATTTTCCGACGTTTGGTCTTCCAACAATTGCAATTTTTATAGTTTTATCTTCCTCTATCTGATTGCGGACCGGAAAAGGTTCAACAATTACATCAAGCAAATCTCCAATATTTCTACCTACCAATGCAGAAACAGCAAAAATATTGTCAACACCGAGATTGTAAAACTCGTTTGCTGAAGATTCAAATTTTTCAGAATCAACTTTATTTACAATAACAAGAAATTTTTTCCCCGATGTTCTAAGCATGTTAAAAATTTCTCTCTCAACCGGAAGCAACCCTGCTCTTGAATCAACCATAAATAAAACTGTGTCTGCTTCATTTACGGCAAGTTGAACTTGCTCACGGATAGCGGTTTCAAAAAGATCTTTTGAATCGGGGACATATCCACCTGTATCAATCAGCCTGAATATTTTTCCATTCCATTCAACATCGGAATAATTTCTATCACGTGTAACGCCGCTTTGATCGTCAACTATCGCATCCCGCTTCCCGATCAACCTGTTAAAAAGCGTTGACTTGCCGACGTTTGGTCTTCCGACTATTGCTACAATTGGTGTTTTCATATATTTATTTTTTGGAGTTGAAAAATAGCGATTATTAAGGAATGAATCAGGGCTTTTTATCTTTTCAAAGTAAAAAATAATTTTGCTACTGGAACTTGAGTTTCACAAAATGAATTGAAAATTAATACCGACTGCTCAAATTTTCCGGTTTAATTTACGATGAAAGGATAGAAGTTGTTACTTACTAAAAAATAATTTTAAAATTAAAAGTGGGTATAAATTCTAACCGACCGGCAAATTGAAAATTATTCACTCGTAAATTCATTGCGATGTTGTTGTTGAATGAGATTGCACTCCAAACCGCATCAAGAGTACTGAGAAAATGATTGATATAGATTCCTACCACTGCTTTTGATGCTACATTATAAAAATCATTTGCTTTGCCGCGTTCACCTG
>DAOLIQ010000092.1:0-12341 GCA_035328465.1 Ignavibacteriaceae bacterium
CAATAACACATTAAATTATCTTAGTATTCTGTCCAATACATGGGGTACAGTTTAATGTTTTCTGAGGTCTGGAATTCTTCCATAGTTGACTGATTTCAAATTTATAGTGGAAATCGTCATTCATATAATCATTCTTCTTCTTATCAAATATTTCACAAATGACTTTACAGGTTGGGAATGGGGCAAATCGTGAATTTGTAATAAAAGATTCATTTTCTAAAATATTTCGATAATCATTTTCCCCTTCAATCAACTTCAATAATTTTTGAATACCTTTAGTAAATGTTTGCCCTTGTGTTCTTGACTCATTATAAAAATTTTCTTTTGCAAATTCGAACGGAACAATCTTTTGCGAGTAATAATCAACATTATCTTGGCCGCAGCCGAGCAAAGGATCACTTATATCTTGTATGCTCCAGTTTTCTTCCATCCCAATAAACCAATATTTCCCATTAGGGTTTCCATAACCTTTGTAGTTTAATAGCATATTATAAATTGATGTTCTAGTTACTGCTTGATTATTTTGGAACAACTGTGTTGCAGCCAAGGATTACCTCTAAATTTCAATTAATTTATTTATGAATAAATCTTTTACAAAACTAAATTTATTTTATCACTTCTACCAGATTTCATTAAAAGATCATATATTTTATCAGTATTAAGAGAAGGATTTTTTGAAAGATCTATTTCCTCAATACTTTTCATCTCAAATAAGTCTTCGGGAATATTTTTTAATCTATTTCCACTGAGATTAAAAACTTTCAAGCTTGGCAATGCTGTCATTTCCGAAGGTAATTCTTCAATTTTGTTATCTGCCAGGTGAAGGACTTTTAAGTTCTCCAGTCTAAAAAATGTTTTTGGTAATTCTTTAATTTCATTGGAATATGCATACAAATATTCAAGGTTCTTTAGATGGGAAATTTGATCCGGTAAATTCTTTATTCCTTCGTTGTGTATAACCTGTATTTCTTTAAGATTATGAAGTTCAAACAAATTATTAGGTAACTCTGTCATACTTGTTCTTTCAAGTTTGAATCCTTCAAGATTAGTTAGTCTATGAAGAGAGGAAGGCAGCTTTGTTAAAAACTTAAGCTTAAAGGAAACGAATTTAAGATTATTTAGATTTGTCAATTCTTCCGGGATATCACTGATAAGTAACTCATAGAGCTCTAACTTTTTTATCCAGTTACAACTCAATATAAATTGAGGAAAATCTTGAAAATTAAAATCATCTATTATTAGTCTAGGTAATTTTGTTTTAAAACAGTTAAATACTGATTTACACACATAGAAATAATCATTTATTGCATTGTATGAAATCAACTCTTCTTCGTCTTTGTACTGAGCATAATATTTTTCTATTTCTTTATCAGGGACAATAAAATATTCAAACTCATCATTTATCTCATAGATCTTTTTTAATGTTTTCATTACTAAATCAAAAAACATCTCTATTCTTATGGGCATAAAGCTGCTGAACTTTTCGGGTACTTCAAAAAATGGTGTATCTCTGAAATAATGTTTAGGCTTTGCCGTAGCTTCATCGTTGTAACCAAATTTGGATTCCACGACAGTGTAAGATTCGTTGTACTTCATCTTTGCAAAAAAGGTTACGAAGAATTTATCATCTTTGAATAATGTCAGATCAATAAATGATTCGTAGTTTTTATCTGGAGTATACTCAATCAATACTACTCCGTGATAAACTCCTACCTGAACCACATATTTAGGATCACTATAATTTACTAATACTCTTGTTTCTTGTCTCATTGCCTATAACTCTATTTTTAGTTATTGAATAATAGATTATTCAGATATGGATTTCTTATCATTGGATGATAAGTTTTATAAAAATTTTCTCCTGCCTTGGTTTTATTTATAATCAAAAAAATTATGTTAGACCGTTTCTCTTTAGGAAATCAGATTTACCTGGAATGAGTTTGGTGTAGATCTGAGTAATTAATTAGGGATTGTGTAATCCTATATTTTCCAGAAGACTAGGCATAAACTTATCCCTTGATACAAGCTATACCGTAAATCATTCAAGTACTTATTTTTGTCAATCTTTTCAATCAAGACTATTTTTACATTAATATTTTACAACACTTGAGGATCTACTATGTCATACAGACCTTTAGGTTTTGAGTATCAACCAGATTATGAAGGCTCCTGCGGAGCATACGCTTTAGGACACGCATTAAACTTGGTTGGAAGATCAGGCGAAATAGACAACTTTAAGAATACCTCAAATTATGTCTCCTGGTTCAGATCGACTAAAAAGAATTTCAGCTTATCAAGTTTATTGGACCCCATAAATACTTTTTTAAAGATTTCTTCTGATGTTGGAACTGTTGAAAAAGGTATTCTCAGTGGGATAAAAAAGAATGCCTGCATTCCTATTAAAATTGATAACTATTCACGACCATCTTCAAGAAAAATACTTGATTCTAACTTAAGTAAAGGATATCCGGTAATATTGTTTGTAAACTATAGTCAGGAAGTTGCAGATAGTGGGCACTGGTTTGTATGTGCAGGAAAATCGGAGGGTAAATATATCATCATAGATTCTCTCCCGTATGAAGATGACGATATAATTTCATTTTATACCTGGGGTGAGCTTGCCGAAAGGTGCATCAATTATGAAACAGAGGAAACTTATTTTCAGTTATATGGTTTTGCAGTTCAATCACCTAATGATATTTCTGCAGTAAAAAAATTTCATAAATACATAAACAAAATATTCAAGGATGAATCACTTCAGGAGTGGTGGGGTTATTATGTAGCCGATCTGGTAGAAATATTTGAGTCATCCTCATCAGCCCAAAATAAAATAACATCTGAAAACTTTTTCGAAAAATACTCGTCCTCGTTTATCAAAAATATAAAATATTGGAATGATGATATTGAAGTTTCCCGCATAAAGCAGGAATTATTAAATTATCAAATTATTGCAGACACTTACGATCTTTCGATCAGTAAGTCAAAAATAGAAGACGCCCTTGTTTCATTCACAGCTGCACTTACTACAGCATCAAGCTTTTAAGAATTTTTTAAAGTTTTTAATTTCTATTCTAATTTAGATTTATGAAGCCAGATACAAATTGACAGAACCGCACTATATCCAGGTTTAGTAACAGACCCGAATAATTCTGCAACTATAGAATCAATATTTGCTAATGAAAGAATTATAGATGTAGGAACGTCATTGGTATATTTTAAATAATTCTTGATCTTAATAATTTCTTTCGGAGTGTTTTTAATATTTCTTTTTACAACATTTTCAAGTAAAAGTGACTCGAATTCCTTTTCACCTAAATGCGCCTGATATTTAATCTTTAGCTCAGACAATATACGTTCCAATATTCCTCTCCAGCTTATATTCCCTGAAAATGGTACGATTTGTTGGACTGTGTTATTGAAGCGCGCAATTATCCCTTTTAGATCACAATCAAGAAGTTCTTTTGCCTGAAATTCCTGATCTGATTTTGATTTCTCTGCCCAATTAAAATTTAAAGTCTTTCTCATATTTTCTCTGAATTCATCTGGCATTTCAACCAGAGCCGAATAAGGCCTAAGATAACCATTCCGCCTAGCCCAGGAACCTGGATCACTTCTATCAATTAAATCGCCGCAATAGACACAATAGTGCCACTTCCCTGAGATATTTCTTTCACAAGGCTCGCAATATTCGTCACCGTATTTATTTTCCCATAGTTGTTTTTCTCCACACCAGGGACAGTAAGACATATACTCTTGAATCTTTCCACGACAATCATCACATTTAAATTTAAGTTCGTATCCAGTAATCTTAACTTTAGGCTGATTCCGTCCGTCAGGGTTAAGATCTTCTCCGCATTCATAGCAATGATTAAAACTATAATGAACAGGTCGTTTACATTTTTTACATTTTAATTCTTCAGTATTAGGGATTTTCTGTTTTTCCCCGCAATTAAAACAATAATTCATTAATCCATCAAGTTCAACATCACAATTATTACAAGTATGTTCGTTACTCATTAGATTTATTTACTCCACTATTAATTACTACTTTTTAATTTAAATCTGTGATTTAAATTTAATTGAATGACATATAAAATATTAATGAATTTATGTTTTATTCTTTACAATCAAGATCTTTGGTATGACACCATTTACTTTTTCTCCCCTTCCTGAAGAGTTATGGTCAAAACAGATGAAGCATTTTGCACAAGGGAAATTGCAAATCCTTAATCACTTTTTCGGTTGAGGATTTTTAGATTAAAAAATTGGAGTGATACGATGAAACAGTTTTTACTTGAAGTGTTGCAGCTTGTTTGTAAGATACTACGCAAGAAATAAAAAAGGAGAATCAATTTCTCCTTTAGCTTAAATATTTTAGATATTATAATTTCTAATTGTATGGATATCCTTATTACTTTGATAAAGGTTGGTGCTTATAAAAAAAATCATTGAGATCATCAATATTATTCATAATATTATTTGTACTAACTAAAAATATTTCTAATCCTGTAACCAGACCTGTTATTATGTGGGAAAAAACATTTTCTTCGTAACCATAATCTCTCCCAACGTAAAAACGCACATTTTCTTTATCTATATTTCCATAAATTCCGAGCATACCAGAATAATTTGGATGACAAAAATCAGATATAAAATCATAATATTCTTTGAACTCAGGAATATCTTTTGCAACAACTTTAATTACAGTCAATACATTTGCAATCTGGCTAAAATTTGTTCCTAGGCGTGAACCTACTAGTCGATTAACTATAACATTGTGCATTTCTAAATAATCATCATTATCATAATACATTTTGATCTTTTTAGATAGGTCATACATATATGCCGTATTTTCATACACCGCTCTTGTCAATAAAAATGATGTAGCAGGAATTTTATTATTCCAAGCATTTGTACTTTCAGTAGCTAAATCAAAAACTCTATGAATGGCTAACTGGACATAACTCTCAAGATTCCAAATCGGTCTCTGTTTTATTTTTGTCCCTCGGAGATCAACTACAACTGCTTTAAGTTCACCAATTTTTTCTATCAGTTCATTTATTGAGTAGAGGTCTTTTTCAAAAGTCTTGAATTTTTCTATAGTTTCTTTATTAAAACTCATAATTAAAAACGAGTAATTTTTAATTCAATATAAAACTTATAATTTAAGTAAAACTTATTCAATATATGATCACCAAATGACAAGAAATAAAAATTTCAAAAAAATATTTACAAACCCGATTTTCTATAGGAAATCAGATTAACCTGAGATTGAGTTTTAGGCAAACCACGTTAAAGCCAGGGGGATCGGTTCTAGGTACCCATTCTGGCAAGATTAGGTTTGAAACATTTTATTTCCCATTGTTTTTCTTTTCTTTTATATATTTAGAAAGTACTTTTTCATAATTGAATTTTTTTGAAATGTTTTTGTGAAAACAACTCATATATTTTGAAATATTAGTGAAATAAAGATAATGAAAAAGAAAAAATACTTAGTAATAACAGGAATAGCTCTAGTAATCGTTTTTTACGTTATTAAATTCATTAATACAATCCCAGAATTCCCTCAGTATGAGATCGGTGAATTAATTGGTGCCCTAATAGGAATAACTATTGTTTCTACCTTGATTATCTCAGCTATCAAGTATTGGATAAAGTATTTTAGGTCTTCTGAACAGAATAATAAAAGCAATTATGATCAAAATAATTTTAATTCAGATATCATTTTAGAGGAAAATCAATCCACAACAAAAAAAGATAATATAAATGCATCACGTGAGAATTCGAAGGAATCCAAATGGAAAATTGGATTGAGCTTTAAAGATCTTAGTAAAAAACATAAATTTGTTTTGTATTTGTTGTTAAGTGGTTTTGTCATTTTATTTGTTTTTTTAATCACAAGAAACCCCTCTAATAAACAATACATTCTTGCAAAATCAATAGATAGCACTTATCGACATAATCAAAAAATTGCAGATTCTCTTGGAATATTGACTTATGGAAACATACGGAGGGAGGATGTGATAAAAGCTTATGAAGAATCAATCGCTTCTGACTCATCCAATGTGCAAGCAATTAAAAGTTTGGGTAAATTTTATTTTAGACAAGCTTATGAAAAAAAAACTGTTGGATGGGATAGCGATTATAGCTATGCCATTCCTTATTTTCTCAAACTTATCAATACAGAAGCAGAAAGTTCAGATGTTTATTATTTACTTGCCTGGAGCTTAATGGGTAGTTCTTCTTCTAAATCAGACAATAATTTAGATTTTGCAATTGAAAAATTGTTTGAAGCGACGCATAAATACCCAAAAGAACCATCATTATTCCATTTACTTGGTGAGGCTTATTATTTGAAAGAAGATTACGAGCGAGCGTTGAGTAATTATTTGAAGGAATGGAAATTAAATAGTAAAATGGAAGCTGAGACTTATTTTCAGATTGGAAAATGTTATTCTCATATGGGGGATAAAATAAAACAAGTATTTTACTATAATATAGCAGCTCAAATGGGACTTCAAGAAGCAATTAAAGCATTAAGTGAACTAAAATAATAGATAAAAGTATTCTAGACTTCAAATATTATCAAAGTAACTCAAAATGGTTATTGATATCATATAACTCAGAATATAATTCATCTGGAATCAGTGATAGCCTTGAAAGTTTCTCTAAAAAACTCCTAAATCCTAATTCTTATATCTTTCTATCAGAAAAATTGATTAAAAATTTCAAGAATCAGTTTGTCAATATTATGCATCTTTAATTATATCTCCCTTGGAAATATCAAATGCTTATAATATGAAGCGGGAATACTCCCTCTCTGAACCCCAACATAAATTGCTGATTTTGGATTCACAGGCCTGGTCCAACCGTATACCTGGCTAAGATAGCGAATTGTCGAAAAACTAATATATTGTTCTAACAACTCACTGAGTTTTTCAGCAGCTTTGTAACATCCATATTGGATCCAAAGCTGCTCTACTTTTTTGAGTCCAACTTTATCTATTAATTTTTTTGTCATTGTGTTGTTTCTTTTTCCTATGTTCTTCTTATCCCTAATCATATTGTCCTCCTTAGTTGTTGTCCCTACCACAGTTTAAGAATGCGTGGTTCGGTTGTTCGAGGTTGACCTCCATTTATCTACCCTGGTTTCTGTCAGGGTACAACCATACTTGGTTTTGAACAGGACCTTGATTACAGTTCGTTTTCACACAATACCAGGGTAAACCATATTTGCCAGGGTGGTTAGGTATTCTTAGGGTAAATTTATTTTTATAAAGACTCATCCCTCTGATTATTTTTCACCCTGGTTGCTATGGTTTAGTATGGTTTATTTTATTTATTAATAAAATTCGCTTCTTTTTTTTCATTTTACCCTGGTTTGCACCCTGGCACAAGTATGGTTTGGATTTATTGCCAGATATAATATTGCTTCCTATCCTTATCTGAATCGCTTTCCTTTTCTTTTAATCTTTTTGCTTTAATCCCATATAACTCAAGCTGTTTAGTTAGCTGAGGTTTAGTTACTCTGCTGTTTGGATTTATTTTATTAAAAACCTCAACAGCTGTGTCTTTTAAGATTCTACCGTCTAGAATATTTGGTTCAACATATATTTTGTCCTCTAGAATTTTACTTGAACTTACCTGACTATCATTCAACCATTCACAATCTTTAGTTTTCAACCTATCTGCAAATTCCTGATACCTGTTCTTTGCAACATTTATAAGTGATTCTTTATTTTCATTATTTATGACAGTCTTTGCTTTTACAGGATCATAGTTCAGGTTCATTAGGTATTGTGCAAATGCAGGAAGTTCTTTTTCTACTTCCTCAAAGAATTTATCAGGAAGACTAAACCAGTTTTTATTGACCAGCTTACCTCCTGTCTTTACAACATTGAATCTTCTATCGCCTACCTCAATCAGCACTGGAATACTCTCGTTGCTATAGAATAAACAGTTAGCGTAATTCTGAACAAAATATGCCTTAACATTTTTCTCATTTATCTGAAGTTCGGGATCTGTTATTATTGCTTTTATTTTTGAATTAGCGCTATTTCGGGTACTGTTATCATAAGCTACTTCATTGAATGCAATAATCATTTTATTCTCAAGCCATCTGTTGAATGAATCTCTTAATTGTTCATCTTCAATCTGAACTGCCTGAGTTGGTCCGAATAGTGGTTTAAGTATATGATGCAGTAATACACCTTTACCTGTTCCCTGCTCACCCATAAGCAACCAGGCTGTAAGCTGCTTTTCTCTTGTCTGCATTATTCCTGCAAGCCAATTAAGAAATAATTTCTTCTCTTCATTCTTCGGGAAAAGATTTGATAACAGTAAGTATATATTCTTAAATGATTCGGTTGGTTTAATGATTTCATCATTTTTCTTTAAGAGTAAATACTCTGTAGGGGTAAATAGGTTGAATAACTTATTCTTAAGATCGATTTTCTGATCACTATGAACATCAAATACAACTTTCAGAACCGGTATTTTATTTGGCAGATACTGACCTTCTGATTCAAGTATCTGCTGAAGTATCTCTTTTGCAACTCCTATGTACAGCTCATTATTATGCTTATCATAATATGCATATGAGCTTGTTGCTTTTTCAATGAACGGAAACAACTTGTTGTTCATCAGGTCCTGAAATTGCGTTTCATAGTTCTTGAATGAGTCCCCTCTATATTTTCTGATCTGAGTTTTAATTACCGATTTATTTAACTTACTCTCACCAGCTAATGCATCTATCAGTGATTCTTTAATGATCTCATTTCGGATATACTGACTGAACTCGAGTGTTTCATCAACAGCTTTCTGTTTTTCAAGATCAGATTGCAGATTATATTTCCTAAATATTCTTTTTACTATCCACTTTTCTGCACTTGTAGCCTTATCAACAATTTTCTTGAACTCATTTACATCATTATCTCTTACAAATTCATCGGGATCTTTTGATTTCCCTAAATCATTCGGATTAAGGACTGCAACTCTGATGTTAGTTTTACTCAGCAGCAGCTTAATTGCAGTCTCCGTATTTTTAGGACCCACTCCATCATTATCTAAAGCAATAATTACATTTTTAATCCCTTTTATCTTCAATCCATCAAGATGTTTTTCACCAAGAGCACCCTGACCTATAGCAACAACATTATCTAATCCTAATGTCGGTAAGTACATTGCATCCGGATAGCCTTCAAGAATAATGAGTGTATCAATGAACTTTTCTTTTTCTCGATTTTCTTCTAGTTTAGTGCCTCTATTTATCCGATGAAGTCCAAACAGATCATCTTTACAAGTCCCTACGGTGCTGTCCCATCTCTGGTCTTTATGTTCTTTGCCATCGTGGGTTGTAATATTCTCGCCTTGCGGATTTGTTGATCTTTTCAACAATCCGGTTATCAGTCCATCTCTGTTCCTATACGGGAATGCTAGCCTAAAGTTATCCTCAAAGTGTCCGTTCAGTTTTAGCTCTTTTATTTGTTCCGTCAATTCAGGAAATTCTTCAAATAATTTTTGCTTTATCAGATATGATTTAGGGAAGTGGATAAACTCAGTCGTTTTTAATTTATCTTCAGTATATTTCCTATCATTGATCAGATAGTTTAATGCTTCTTTGCCTTCAGGTTCGTATAGCATCTTTTTACCTATCTCAACAACTTTCTCAAGAAGAAAATCCCTTGTCTTAAGTTCCTGCTCCTTTAGTTTTTCTTCATTTGTCTTTTCTCTATAGCCTTTTTTTAATCTGTCAAAATCATCACCGAGATTAAATTCCCTCTTGAACCACTTTAATAGTTCTGCTCCTTTTAATCCTGTTGCAAGTTCAACTAGCTCAATTACACCGCCTCCAACCTCACAGTTATGGCAGAAGAACACTTGCTTATCCGTGTTGATCATAAAACTCATTCTGCTTTTAGATGGGTGTCCTGATGGACACATACCTGCAAGCTCGTTTCCCTTTTCTGTTAAGTCAATCCCTAATTTGTCAGCTACTTTTTTTAATGTTATTCTGTTTTTCAGGTATTCATAAATATTATCTCCTTCCTTCTGTGTGTAATTGGTGCTCATTATTATTACCTCGGTTTGATGTAGATGTAGAATAAGAGTGAATTATACTCTTTAATGCACGAATTGAGTTTCCATATTTCATTGGTTCTACTTTTGCATTCATAGAATAGTATTCATTGACAGCTTTTTTAATATCGTCCGTTGATTCAAATACAAATGTTGTAAGTCCTCTTGTTCTGGTGTGCTCAATCAGTCTGAAGCCGGTGGTCAGTAAATATGCGGATAGGTAAAAATCCTCGTTAGAATAATTTCGCATTTGATCACTCCTGTTTTTTAGTTTAGGTGGAATGCCCTCTCTGCTGAAAGAGCATCCCTATAAAGTATATTTTGTAGGTTTTCAATTATCGAGTAGTACTGTCTCGGAATGTTGTAAGTTGTCTGTGATTAGAATAAAGATTTCAATTAAGCTTTTGTCAATATCTTAGAGTTTTTTTGAATTCAATATTACAGTTTGTGGTTCGCCGCAGCAATCACAATAGCCAACGCTACTTACTTTTACTTTCTTCAGTGGACTAAAAACGAATGCAAATGGGGCTGAATGATCTGGGTGTCTACCTATGAAGTGAATTCTTCCGATATATATGGAATATAAGGTTTTATTAGAATAATCAGTATAAAAAATATATGCACAAAGTCCGTCGTCTTCTAATTCTCTTATTGTATTATAAATAATCTCCTCTCCATCGTTCATATCTTGTGCTAAATGTTTATAGCATTTACACTCTGCTAAATCAGACCAACCTAAAACTGGTATAATTTTACTCTCAAATTCAATTTTCATAATAGTATATGTGGTTTCTATTTAATTATAGCGCAGGAGCTACTAAAACCAGGTTTTCTGTTCCAGGGGTTATCGTTGGCTGTTTCGAAATGTTGTCCTCTATTTTTAATATGAACATTTCCCCAATTAGTGTCAAGTTTTTAATCAAAAAAAAATAAATTTTTTTTTGATGGGTATTTTTCGTCGAAATATGGCAAGATGGAAGTTCAGCTTTGATCTGATTGTCCCGAATATTTCCCATAGTCTGTGAGAGACCAGACTAATCCAGTCTCTCCACAGCATTCCTCAGGTCATCACTTCTAAGGTGTGCATAGATCTGAGTAGTTTTAATATCAGCGTGCCCAAGTAGCTTGCTTACTTCGTAAATTGAGACTCCTTTCTGTACAAGCCAGGATGCGAATGTATGTCGGAGAGAATGGAAATTTAACTTTGAATTGATTTTAGCTTTCTCAACATATGAAGCAAATTTATGAGATAGAAAATCCTGACTCATTATCTCCTTATTATATGTGAAGACAATATCACCAATACTATTCTTGAATCTTTTATCCAAGACATCCAAAGCTTTTGAATTCATTGGTATTGTTCTGACCTTTTTCCCTTTTGTTATATGATTCTGATTGTCGAGTATCAAGATCTTATCGGTAAAGCTAACCTGCTGCCACTGTAATTTGATTAGTTCCATCTGCCTAAGTCCAGTATTTACAGCAAAGATTGTTATATCCAGAATATCTTCACTATCAATTACACCCAGTAGTTTGTTAAAATCTTTTAGAGAATAATACAATGGTAACTTTTGAGGTACTTTAATTCTGTTCACATTTTTACAAGGGTTCTCGTTTAAGTAGCCTTGAACGATTGCCCAATTAAATGCGGCAGCAATATTTATTAAATCTTTTCGTGCCTGATAAATGGATGCAGTGTTAATTCGATATTCAACATATCGGTTTATATCGCTAGCTTCTATTTCAGTGATTAACTTATCTGAGAAAAAGCTATTGAAGAAACCAAACGTTTGCTTGTAGGTATAATTGGTCCAGTAGGTGTGGACTGCTTCAGAATGTTTTAGAAATTCTTTAGAAAATTTGATGACTGAAGTAGGTAAAACCTTAGCTCCATTCTCATAAGTTGTCTTTGAAGCAAACTTTATCAAAAACTTATTAGCTTCCGACTTAAGTTTTGTCTTTGTTGAAACCGATGTCATTCTACCATTAGACTTTTTATAGTAAATATGATAGATGCCATTTGGACGTTTAGAAAGAAACATATCACGATTTCCTTTCTGTCCATCAAAAGAATTATGAGCAGCAAAAGTGGAAAAGATTTTGCTATATTTTTGCTTAGTCCTACCTCATTTTCACTAAGCAAACACTAAGCATTTTTACAGCTGGGCATAAAAAAAGCCCTTAAATTCAATGAATTCAAAGGCTTTTTGTGACCCCAAGGGGATTTGAACCCCTGTTACAGCCGTGAAAGGGCTATGTCCTAA
>DAOLIQ010000093.1:0-11671 GCA_035328465.1 Ignavibacteriaceae bacterium
GAAACTTCCATCCTTCTGTTGTTAACAAAGGAGAGGGTGAATTATAGTTTTCTTCCACGCTTGCCTTCATTGCGTCTATTTCTGTTTGTGCGCTTGTGTAATTGCTGTTTGCAATATAGTCTCTAATGGTTTGCAGCCTTGCTGAGTAGTTGCTGTGTAGCGAGTCGCTTGTTATCCATTGGTAATTGTAAAGCTGATTGTTATAGGAGATAAGCGTGTCAGTCATTACCAAAGCAGTTACGGTGCTGTCTGGTTTGGGAATTTCATTATAATAAAGGTCCGATGAAATACTGTATGCTGTATTTGTATCTATCTCGGTGGGCAAATAATCTAAAACAAATTTATAGTCAGATGGTTGTCCATAGACAGAATTAATTAAAAAATCAGCAATACTCCACCTAACTGTACCGTAAGGATCTGCGTATAATCTTTCTTTCAGGAAATTGTGTATGTCTGTATAATTATTATTAACTAAATCTCCGATAAAGCTATCGCGATTACCCCATTCGGGATCATTTCTTGCTGCCTCAACAGCTAATGGAAACATCTCCTCTCCATAGATACTAAGCAGCCACGTAACGGCGTAGATTCTGAATAAATTGTCGGTCGCATTTGTGGCTGCATAAATAAGCTCATTCTTTGCCCACTGCTCCCACTCAGGAACTTTTTTGGCAATTGAATGCAGAAGCATAAAAGCAGGAATATCATAGTCAGGTCTTGTTTTGTCTATCATTTCCTGTACATAATGCATTGTGCTAAAGTCTTGATGATTGATCAAATAACCAGTGGCAATTACTCTTTCCCTTAAAGGGTCCCGTGATTATTTCCTGTTGCATAGCGTGTCAGCTCCGGAGATAAATTGTAGAATGATTTGATGAGCATTTGGATGGTGGAGATAGTTAATGATCCTTACATATTCTGTTAACATTCCAACTTCCTGCACTTGAAAGATTTTTTCTGCTAATACATTTGCATATTGATATAGAGAGTCATTATAAATTTTTAGTAATGCTGAGCGTCTTACCAAATAATCAGAACTATCTAAATTAGCAAGTATTGTATCCTGCTGCGCGTGACTTACTGAATAGAAAAGTGTGATTAGTAGCATTAAAAAATATTTCTTTTGCATATTAGATTCCTTTATTCTTTAAGAGCATCCTCTTGAGTGCAAGGCTGTTTTACGGTAATAATTATTTATATAATCCCGAACCAGTTTTTGTGTTTCATTTTCGTACTTTTGACGAGCTTGTTCTTTTTCTTCCTCTGATTCATAAGGCTCTCCATCTTTATTAAGAAATCCTGATAGTATTTTAAAGTCTATTTTAACTTTCTCCCAATATTTATAAATCGTATTATCAACTTTATACCGCCAAAATATCTGTGCCTCCTGCTCTGAACTGAATTGGCAGGCTACAGGATCTTTTAACAGCTCATCATAATAATCAGTAAGATCCTTTTGCATAATTTCTTCCAAATCAGTTTTATGCTTGTTCTCGTGCATATCTATCAGTTCTTTTATTAAATAACTATTATCATTGGATATTATAACCGGATATGTTTTGTGATTGAAATATCTGCATAATATTGAGTAACGATTGACTGCCGTCCTGCTGACTTAATATTTTCCTCAAGATTAACTGTTTCTTTTATCACCACTTGTCCTGTTATTTCTGTGGTTAGAAAAATAAATAAAATAATTGGAAAAAGTTTATGCTGCATTTTCCCTCTGAAGTTTTAACCGTAATTCATTTTGTAAAAGAATATTTTTATTAACTGGTTAAAAATTCAAAAAAAAATGAAAGTCAAGAAGAAGCAGAATAATTTATTTTGGTTCTGGGCAACCTATGATTGTTTTCCTATCAAATTGCTAAATTGATAATTATACATTGTTAATTTTGAGTGAATGTCCCTGCGACTCTCCAATTTTTCTTCCAGCGGAATTGATGATTTTTTTTATCAATTCTAAATTGCCTGAATCGTCATCATCAGCGCGGTTTTTATTAGCGTAGATTAAATAATTTTCCTTGTAAGGATGGGGAGTAAAATTTGGCATGATAATATTTGCACCAGCCGTCAAAGCCATTTCTCTTCCATGCGGATCAAGTGTTGCAAGTGCTGTTGTAGCTGGAATATGCGCATCTTTCAAAACGATACGCGTTAGTGCAAGCGTTTTAATTACTAATTCAACGCTGCATTTTTCTTTATTAATGTAAGGTGTATTTTCAGAAGGAATAAACGGACTGAATGAAGCCATATCAACATTTAATTCTTTACAGAGTAAAATGTCATCTGCAATATCTTCAATAGTTTGATGGGGGAGACCAATTATATTTCCACTGCCTATTTGAAAGCCGATAGATTTGAGAAATCGGAGATGCTTTATTCTATCTAATAGTTTTTGTCGTTGATGATAGATAGAGTATAATTTCGGATTTGCGGTTTCGTGTTTTAATAGATAGCGATCAGCACCGGCTTGCCGCCAAAGTTTGTAATCGGAAAATTCTCTTTCCCCTACACTTATAGTGATTGCAACATCGGCAATGTTTTTTATTCCACTAATTATACGGGCAAGATAATCTCCTGAATAGTAGAAATCCTCGCCTGATTGAAGCACAATAGTTTTTATGCCAAGGGCAATAATATCTTTAGCAGCTCGAATAATTTCTTCTTCATTCATTCTGTATCTGTTTAGTGCGTAGTTTCCTTTCCTTAATCCACAGTAAAGGCACTCCTGTTCGCAGTTATTTGAAAACTCGATAATGCCGCGTAGATGTACTTCATCACCACAATATTGTTTTCGTACTTCATCAGCACGTTTAATGAGTTTTTCTAAATCAACTTTGTTTTGAAGTTGAAGAAGAAAGACAACTTCTTCTTTACTCAAGTCAGTCTTATAAATTAGATCATCAAGCACCATAAATAATCCGATTATAAATAAACATCTCTGTCACCTGAACTTACACGATCTATCATCATATCAATTTTCTTTCTCGTATTATCGTTGGTTTTCATCAATTCTTCCTTTAGAAAATCTTCACCTGCCTCCCTGGTTGTGGGTGAAGCAAAATCAATCAGGTATTCTTTAAAAGTAGTAAGTGCGTTTGGCACACAAATTTTCCCAATGTTCCCGGATTTTGCAAGCTCCATAAATCTATCACCTGTTCGGTTGCTTCTGTAACAGGCTGTACAGAAACTTGGCATGTAACCAAGTCGCGTAATATCTTGCACGACCTCGTCCAGCGGTCTGTGATCGCCGAGTTGAAATTGTTCAAGTTCATGGTCATCAAGGCTTTCTTGAGATTCTTTATAACTTCCGGGTGCGGTTCTGCTGCCGGCGCTGATTTGCGAAATACCGACAGCAAAGAGTTCTCTTCTTAATTCGGCACGCTCCCTTGTTGATAGTATCATTCCTGTGTACGGAACAGAAAGACGAATAACTGCAATTAATTTTTTGAACGAAATATCGTCAACAGCGTGCGGTGGTTGAAGAGCTGCCGGTGCATTTAACGCAGGCTCAAGCCTCGGCATTGAGATTGTGTGGGGACCAACTCCATAAACTCTGTCAAGGTATGCTGCGTGCATAAGTAATGCGAGAGTTTCAAATTTATAATCAGTTAACCCAAACAATGCACCTATCCCAAGATCATCGATACCTGCCTGAAATGCTCTATCCATAGCATAAAGCCGGTAAGCATAATCACTCTTTGGCCCTGATGTATGCATCTGTTCATAGGTTTTAAAATGATAAGTCTCCTGAAAGCATTGGTAAGTTCCTATCCCAAAACTTTTTAATGTTTTAAAATTATCAAGTGACATTGGAGCAGCATTTACATTCAACCTTCTGATATTATTTCCATTCAAGTTTACACTATAAATTCTTTCGATTGCCTGTCCGATAAAGTGAACGCTCGCTTTTTTAGGATGTTCGCCGGCAACAAGCAGTATCCTCTTCTGTCCCTGCAGAACAAGATATCTTGCCTCCTCCTCGATTTCGTTTAGGTTGAGTGACCTTCTCTTCAGGTCGAGGTTATCTTTTCTAAATGCACAGTAAAGGCAATTGTTAACACAAAGATTTGTAATGTAAAGAGGAGCGAACAAAACAAGCCTGTTGCCATAAATTTTTTCTTTTACATCTTTTGCCTTGTGAAATAATTCTTCAAGAATATCCGGGTTGTTGATATTCAGTAATGCCGCGCTTTCACGAAGCGAAAGACCTTTTGCTTCACCGGCTTTTTCGATAATAGCTCGTTGATAATTTTGATCACTTAATGATTCATCTTCTAATAATGAACTGATTAATCTTTCGTTAATAAATTCCATTGTAATTCCATATTTTAATTTGTATTGATCAGAGATTTCAACAAGCATGCCAAATCAGGGACTGTGATTTAATTAAAATAATTCTGAAATAGATTTTTATTTTCTTAAAAGAGAGAATTTATTTTTTATTAATGATATAAATTTTTTGCGCAACTATTTATACTGCTGTAATGATTAGCCCGAATCATCAAGAAATTGCACAAGCAACTTTTACATCAAATCTAAATATTCTTGGAATGCTTTTTGTCTTCTTAAAAAAATTATGCGAGAAGAAAAGGATAGTATAGGATCAAAACAAATTCCAGCGGATGCTTTCTATGGTATTCATGCTCTTCGGGCTTTAGAGAATTTTCCCTTAAGCAATGAGAGAGTTAATCTCCATTTGATCAAAGCATACCTGCTAGTAAAAAAGGCTGCTGCCGAAACAAATTATCAGTGTAAGATTCTTCCCGACCAAAAGTATCGCCTTATAACCGATTCTATAAATGATCTGATTAATGAAACAGATCTTGCTTTAACAAAGCAATCATTTTCTATTTATGAAAAAGTGATAGTCGATCCATATCAGGGTGGGGCAGGGACTTCACTCAACCTGAATATAAATGAGATTATAGCGAACACTTCTTTAAAAAAATCCGGTAAAGAATTAGGTGATTATTCTTTTATTAACCCGATAGATGATGTAAATCTTTCACAATCGACAAATGATACTTTTATCACTGCGTTAAAGATAGCCTCCATATACTTACTTCGAGAACTAACTTCATCGTTCGCATTTTTACAACGTTCGCTTCAGTTAAAAGAAAAACAATTTGCTGGCATACTAAAACTTGGCAGAACTCAGTTACAGGACGCAGTTCCAATGACCTTAGGTAGTGAATTCGGAGCATATGCCCAGGCAGTAGCCAGAGACCGCTGGCGCTTGTACAACTGCGAAGAAAGACTCCGCTCCGTAAACCTTGGTGGAACCGCCGTTGGAAACTCTATTACTGCTTCCAGAGAATACGTACTAAAAGTTAATACAAATCTGCGTGCACTAACAGGACTTCCGCTTGCGAAAGCAGATGATCTAATCGAAGCAACTCAAAATCTTGATATGATAGTTGAAGTTCATGGTTTAATAAAGGCAGGGGCATGTTCAATAATAAAAATCTGCAATGATCTGCGACTACTTTCAAGCGGCCCACACGGAGGAATAGGTGAAATTATTCTTCCTGCACTACAGGCAGGTTCTTCAATTATGCCTGGTAAAGTTAATCCTGTTATTCTCGAAAATGCAATTCAAATATCTGAGCTGATTAAAGGTCATGATGTTATTATCTCCAACCTTGTCTCAGCAGGTAATCTCGAACTTAATTCATTCACTCCGATGATTACACACCTTTTTCTTAAATCAATTGAAATGCTGAGAGATACCATATATAACCTTGCTGATAAATGCATTAACAATATAGAAGCCAATAAAGAAAGATGTAAAAGTAATTTGCTTGGCTCCTCTGCTATAGCCGCATCGCTTATTAATAAATTCGGGTATGATACAATTGCGAGACTTGTTAAAGAATCTGAGAAGAAAAAAGTTCCCTTCTTCGAAATATGTATTAAGCATAACCTTGGCAGTGAAGAAGAAATTATGAATATTATTCTAAAAGAAACGGGAATATAAAATGAACGCCGTGCCGAAATCGGAAAGACCGCATATTGTAATTGCCGGAAGAAGAAACGCAGGGAAATCATCTTTGATTAATGCTTTTATCGGGCAGGAGGTATCAATTGTAAGCCCTACAGCAGGCACTACGACCGACCCCGTTAAAAAAGCAATCGAACTGCTGCCGTATGGTCCGGTAGTTCTTGTCGATACTGCGGGTATTGATGATGAAGGCGAACTCGGATTAAAAAGAATCAGCAAAACTATTAAAGCAATTAGTGCAGCAGATTTTGCTGTTATCGTTGTTGACGCAAGAGAAGTTTTATTTAAAGAGGAACTTGACCTGGCTGTTTATTTGAAAAAAATTAATGTGCCTTTCATTATCGCTGTAAATAAAATTGATTACGGTGTTAATCCCTTGCTTCTGTCAGAAATAAAAGAACGTGGCTTTACGCATTTTGAAATATCATGCATAGCGAATGCCGGAATTGATAACTTGAAATTAATGATTATACGCCTGCTTCAAGTGGAAAATGAACCGCCGCTAATCAGCGATTTAATCGGGCAGGGGGATATTGTTGTTCTTGTTGTTCCTATTGATCTCGGTGCACCCAAAGGCAGATTAATTCTTCCACAGGTTCAAACGATACGCGAAGCACTTGATGAAGATACAATATTGGTCGTTACAAAAGATAAAGAGCTTCGTTTGGCATTATTAAGTTTAAAGCATCCTCCTGATTTAGTTGTTACAGATAGTCAAGTAATTATGAAGGCTGCTGCAGATGTCCCGTTTAATGTGAAGTGTACCACTTTCTCAATTCTAATGGCTCGCCACAAAGGAGATCTCCCTACATTTGTCCAAGGATTAAAACGAGTTGACGAATTACAGGATGGGGATAAAATTTTAATTGCTGAGTCCTGTACTCATCACGCACAGGAAGATGATATCGGCAGAATTAAAATTCCCCGATGGCTGAGGGTTCATACAAAAAAAGATTTAGTAATTGATTTAAAGAGTGGTGAAGATTTTCCTGAAAACCTTGCTGATTACAAACTTATTGTACATTGCGGAGGGTGTATGTTAACACGTAAAACAATGTTGACAAGAATAAAAGAAGCGAAACTTCTAAACGTTCCTATTGTAAATTATGGTGTTTTAATTTCCTACTTGCATGGCGCTATGCCGAGAGTAATAATGCCCTTCCCTGATGCTGCTAATGAATGGCAAAAGAGTTTCCTCTCAACCTAACCCATCCTCTTTGCCAACAGCGAAGAATTCGCAAACAGCAAAATATTTTTTTCTTAAAACTAATAACAGTTTCTCATTTCATAGAAAAATATTAGTTAAGTTTTTTAATCATCTCAAATTTTCAACTATCTTTTATTTTATTTTCATTCTTCGCTGGCATTTAATATGACGGCTAAAAGATTTCATTAGCAGTAAAAATAAAATAATTTAGAAATTACTTGAGGTTTTCAGTGGCAAAAATAATTGTAATTGATGATGATCCCGACATACTTGACGCAAGCAGTATAGTACTTAATTCAAAAGGTTATGATGTTATTACTTCAAACAATCCTGAGTCCGGATATAAAATGATCAAACAAGAAAGTCCGGATCTTATTATTCTTGATGTGATGATGAATGAACCGGATGATGGATTTTTTCTTGCGCAGAAACTTAGAAGAGAAAAAATAACCACCCCCATAATTCTTTATACTTCCGTTTCTAAAACAGTTGGGATTGAGTTTGGCGTAAGTGAAATTGTTCCGGTTGATGAGTACGTGGAAAAACCAATCTCACCCGATGAACTTCTTCGAAAGGTTGATAAATTATTAAACTTATACCGAGTGGAGAGTTAACAATGTTTATTGAAGAAAAAAATGCTCTATCTGAAGAGATAGAAAAATTAGTAGCAATTCATGGAAACGATAGAGCCTCACTGCTTACAATTCTCCATGAAATTCAAATAAAACACAGGCACATTTCCGAGTTTGCACAACAGGAAATAGCAAGGCTTCTCGATATTCACCCTGTTGAAGTTTATAGTGTGATTTCTTTTTACTCATTCTTGAATTCCCATCCCAAAGGAAGAAATATTGTGCGTATCTGTCAGACTGTTACCTGCGAGATGAAAGGTAAAGATAAAATAATCAAAGCAATCGAAAGAGAACTTGGAATTAAAATTGGTGAAACAACCAAAGACAATAAGTTTACTGTTGAATGCGCAAATTGTCTTGGTCTGTGTGATGTGGGACCAGCAATGGCTATAAATGACAGGGTGTTTTTTAAATTGACTCCTGAAAGAGCAGTTGAACTTTTAAGTAAAGTTAAATGAGGCTATTATGGAAACTATTAAACAAAAAAGAAACGGCACTGTAATATTTTCCGGTTATAACAGAGGGGGTGGCATCAGGAAAGCGCTATCAATGCATCGTGAAGATATTCTATTCGAATTGAAGGAATCAAAACTGAAAGGGCGGGGTGGTGCTGGTTTCCCGACTTCGACCAAGTGGATGTTTGTTGCTGCGGCAAAAGCTGATAAAAAATTTATTATCTGCAATGCAGACGAAGGTGAACCCGGAACTTTTAAGGATAGGGTGCTTTTGCTTGAGTACCCTGAATTAGTTTTCGATGGACTCGTAATCGCCGGCTATACTATCGGCGCACAGCAGGGAATTATTTATTTAAGAGGTGAGTATGAATACATGCTTAGGCCGCTTGAAGATTATATGGAAGAGATGCGGAAAGAAAATTTACTTGGTAAAAATATTTGCGGTAAGGAAATTTTCAATTTCGATATAAAAATATTTCTTGGCTCCGGCGCGTATGTCTGCGGAGAAGAAACTGCACTAATAGAGTCACTTGAAGGTCAGCGAGGCGAACCAAGAAACAGACCCCCCTATCCGGTAAATACCGGCTATCAGGGTTACCCTACTGCTGTCAACAATGTAGAAACACTCGCAACTATACCACATATCATTCTTAAAGGGGGTGATTGGTATCGGAATCAAGGGACAGACAAATCAAGCGGTTCAAAATTGTTTTCGGTTTCCGGCGATTGCGAAAAACCGGGTGTTTATGAACTCCCCTGGGGTACAACAATTAAGCAACTCCTTGAAATTGTCGGAGCAGTTGATACAAAAGCCGTACAAATTGGTGGAGCTTCAGGCTTTTGTGTCCCCTCCTCTCAGTTTGATCGTAAACTTGCCTATGAAGACATTCCAACCGGCGGATCAGTAATAATCTTTAACAAATCAAGAAACATGTTAAAGGTGCTGAAGAATTTTATGGAATTTTTTGTTGAAGAATCCTGCGGTCAATGCACTCCCTGCAGAATTGGAAATGTGAAGCTGCTCGAAGGAGTTAAAATGATTGAGAAAGGCGAATTTACTTTTGGATATATAAATAAACTAAAAGAACTCGGTAAGACAATGCAGGGGGCTTCAAAATGCGGGCTCGGTCAATCAAGTCCGAATTCATTTATTTCAATTTTAGAAAATTTCAAAGAGGAAGTTTTTAATTACGACAACGGAGTTAATAATGGGAAACTATAAATCGTCACGAGCACCTATTAGCCAGAAAGCTAATGTAATTGAAATCCCGGACCATCCGGAGTATATCGGCGGAAAGGTCTCTGTTGAGATAAATGAAAAGAAAATTCACGTGCCGTTAGGGACAACTATTCTGGAAGCCTGCAGGCAAAATCAAATTCACATACCCACCCTTTGCCACCACGAAGATTTGTGTGTCGCCGGTGTTTGCAGGATATGCGTTGTCGAAATTGAGGGAATGAGAACTCTGCAGGCATCCTGTGCTTTCCCTATTACAGCCCCAATTAAAATTAAGACAACAACAAACGCAGTCCGTAAAGCAAGGAAGCACATAATTGAACTATTACTGAGTGAACATTGCGGTGAATGTTATTCCTGCTTCAGAAATAATAATTGCGAACTCCAATCACTCGCCAAAGAATATGGAATTGATCACTATAACTTTGGGCATGTAGAAAAACCAAGATATAAAATTGATAACTCCTCCTTTTCCGTTGTTCGTGATATGGACAAATGCATTTTGTGCAAACGATGTGTTAGAACATGTATTGATCTGCAGGAGGTGGGAGTTCTTGAGGCTATCAATCGGGGTGATGCAACAAAGATCGGCACGTTTTTTAATAAACCGCTCGCTGATGTAATCTGCATTAACTGCGGGCAGTGTATTAACCGCTGTCCAACCGGAGCGTTGCGGGCAAATGATCCGCGCGATGAAATTTGGGAAGCAATAGATAACCCTGAAAAGCACGTCGTAATTCAAACTGCTCCTTCCCCCCGTGCAGCAATTGGTGAGGAGTTTGGAATGGAACCGGGGCATTCCTTCACTGGTGAAATGAATACTGCATTACGGCGGATTGGCTTTAACAAAGTGTTTGATACAAACTTTACTGCCGATTTAACAATCATCGAAGAAGGTACTGAATTGCTTTTGCGCCTTTATAAAGCTTTAGTCCTCAAAGATAATTCCGTAGTTATCCCGCAGTTTACTTCCTGCTCGCCGGGGTGGGTGAAATATCTTGAACATTTTTATCCCGAATATATTCCCAATTTAAGTTCTGCAAAATCACCGCAGCAAATGTTTGGTGCGCTTATCAAAACTTTTTATGCGGAAAGAACGGGTATTGATCCGAAGAATATTGTTTCAGTTGCAGTGATGCCATGCTCGGCAAAGAAATTTGAGTGCAACAGACCCGAGATGACTGACTCCGGTTTCAAAGATGTGGATTACGGACTTACAACAAGAGAACTCGCACAAATGATAAAAGAAGCCGGTATCTATCTGCCCGAAATGCCCCGCTCTCATTTTGATGATCCGTTTGGTGAAGCTTCAGGGGCAGGATTAATCTTTGGCGCAACAGGAGGGGTGATGGAAGCTGCATTACGGACTGTTATTGAACTTGTAACGGGAATTAAAGTTGAAAACGTTTTTAAGAATGCCAAGATCGAAGCAGTACGAGGTTTTGAAGGAATACGATATGCAGAACTTCCTATCACTGAAGTTGGTCCCGTTCCAAAACTACTTCAGCATCTTGTGCCTGATTGGAACTGGCTTAAAGGTGTAACTCTAAAAATTGCAGTGGCACACGGAACAGCTAATGCAAAAAAAATAATGGAGAATATCAAAGCAGGGGGTAATTTCAGCGAATGTCACTTCATAGAATTTATGGCTTGTCCGGGAGGCTGTATTGGCGGCGGTGGGCAGCCTATACCAACGACTGCGGAAATACGAAAGAAACGCGCTGAGGCAATTTATAAAGAAGAAGAATCTTTGCCCACAAGAAAATCACACGAAAACAGACACGTAACTGATATTTACGAAATGTTTTTAACTGATGGTCCCTGCGGACATAAATCTCATAAACTTCTTCACACACATTACACAAAAAGGGGGAAGTTTATTTCATAGATAAAGCATTTCGATAATTTATAAAGGAGGCTGTCTTAAAAGTCTATCACTGTCACCCTGAACTTGTTTCAGGGTCTGTCCGTTAGCTAACGGATGGCAATACCAATACTTTTGAGACGACTTCCTTTTTTTTGCACGTTTGAATTAACAATACCCAAATCCATTTGGCTGATTGGAAATGACTGTTACTGATTGGAATGCTTGAGCAGGGAGAGTTTTATTTTAAATCTATATTTAAAAAATAT
>DAOLIQ010000094.1:0-11666 GCA_035328465.1 Ignavibacteriaceae bacterium
GTCGAGCTAACTTCATTTACAGGCTTTGTGAATGAGGATAAAGTAAACCTCAATTGGGCTACGGCAACCGAGGTAAATAATTATGGCTTTGAAGTTGAGCGGAACACACCCCTCAGTCCCCTCTCCAGAGGGGAAGCTGCAGATGTTTGGGAAAAGATTGGTTTTGTTTATGGTAGTGGAAATTCCAACTCGCCTAAAAATTATTCTTTTATTGATGATAATGTTTCTGCCGGAAGTTATCTCTACAGACTAAAGCAAATTGATAATGATGGAAAGTTTGAATATTCCAAAACAGTGGATGTTTCAATTATAAAACCTGATGCATTTACATTAGAACAGAATTATCCAAATCCATTTAACCCGGCAACAAAAATTAAATACACAATTCCCTCTGTCACCCTTCGGCAGGCTCAGGGTGATGTATTAGTTTCGTTAAAAGTGTTTGATGTATTAGGGAATGAAGCTGCAGTATTAGTAAACGAGACGCAGCAGCCGGGCAATTATGAAGTAGAGTTCAAAGCAGAAAAACTTTCCAGCGGAGTATATTATTACCGTCTGCAAGCCGGCAGTTTTGTTGAAACAAAGAAGATGATTTTCTTGAAGTAACTATTATTGAAAGTATTTCAATTTTTAAAGGGTACGTGAACAAAAACTATTTCATCGAGGGAATATGAGAAAAATATTTGCTGAACTTATCACTTTAGTTCTTGTTAGTAATGTTTCGATTGCACAACTGAGCATTAACAGTGGCGGTGTGGATTATACGTTGGATTTTGATGCAACTGTCAGCGGCGTAAACGAGGGACAATTTAATGGATCCGGATTTACTCCAGTACCGGCAGCAGGTCAATTAAATTCGAACTCCTGGTCTGTTGAAGGTGTATCTGATGGTATATTAGCTTATGGAGGCTCTCAAACCACCGGAGATTTTGCAAGAGGAACTTCGCCTGGTTTTGTTGGAACAGGAGGTATTTATGCCTTTACCATTGGCACGTCAAATAATGCATTAGGGTTCCAGCCTGCAACGGATGATTTTACCCCGGGCTCAATCACTTTGAAAATATTGAATAACACCGCGGGATCAATTATCTCTTTAAATTTATCGTATAATATTTACAATCTGAATGACCAGGCAAGAGCTAATTTTTTAAATTTATTCTATTCTTACGATGACATATCATATTACCGCGTTACGGCATTTGATTATACATCACCGGCTGATGCCGATCCAATTCCAGATTGGACACAAAATAATTTGGCAGGAATCATTTCGGGATTTAATATTAAGATGGGGGGGTACATGTACTTGCGCTGGGTCTGTGATGATTCCTCCGGTGTTGGCTCAAGAGATGAATTTGCAATTGATGATATCGTATTGAATGCTAATGTTACTACTTCGACTATTGTTTCTTTATCAACCACAAGTTTAACATTCAATGAAAATTACGGCAGCTTTAATGTTCTGGCGTCAATTCAAAATCCATCCGCCGTTCCAACAACCGTAGATTTAGTATTATTGAATGCAGGCACTTTCTCTGCTGATATTTCGGGTTATACTTCACAAACATTTACATTTCCATCAAACAATGGAACTGATCAATCCATTTCTATTACAATAACGGATGATGCTTTATCAGAAGGTGTGGAAGATTTGTATTTTGTACTTAGCAATGTTTCTGGCGGGGACTCTGCTTTTGTCGGAGTGCCTGATACTTTTCACTTAAAAATACTTGATAATGAATTAATAAACTTAGTTATAAATGAAGTACTTGCTGATCCTGATGCAGTTACCGGAAATGCAAATGGAGATGGGGTGGTTAGTGTTACGCAGGATGAATTTATAGAGCTTGTAAATTTAGAATCCTACGATGTTGATCTTTCGGGCTGGACTATTAGCGATTCAATTCAGGTTAGACATACTTTCTCAAACGGGACAATTTTAACTCCAGGAAATGTAATAACCATATTTGGCGGTGGAACCCCCACCGGAATAAACGGATTGACTCAAACAGCATCACCATTTGGTGGGCTTGGATTGAATAATACAAGTGATTCAATAATAATCAAAAACTCCGGTGGAGTTAGGGTGGTTGTTTTTCATTATGGTTCAGAAGCTGGGAATAATCAATCAATAGCCAGGAATCCGGACGTAACTGGAGCTTTTGTTCAGCACACAACGATTGTTTCAAATCCTGTCGCTTTTTCTCCCGGTGCTTTTAATACTGATGGAACTCCTTTACCTGTAGAACTTTCATCTTTCACTGCCACGGTTTCAAGCAGCTCTGTTAAATTATATTGGGTCACATCAACTGAGGTAAATAATTATGGCTTTGACATCGAGCGGAACACACCCCTCAGTCCCTTCTCCAGAGGGGAAGCTGCAGATGTTTGGGAAAAGATTGGTTTTGTTTATGGTAGTGGAAATTCCAACTCGCCTAAAAATTATTCTTTTATTGATGATAATGTTTCTGCCGGAAGTTATCTCTACAGACTAAAGCAAATTGATAATGATGGAAAGTTTGAATATTCCAAAACAGTGGATGTTTCAATTATAAAACCTGATGCATTTACATTAGAACAGAATTATCCAAATCCATTTAACCCGGCAACAAAAATTAAATACACAATTCCCTCTGTCACCCTTCGGCAGGCTCAGGGTGATGTATTAGTTTCGTTAAAAGTGTTTGATGTATTAGGGAATGAAGCTGCAGTATTAGTAAACGAGACGCAGCAGCCGGGCAATTATGAAGTAGAGTTCAAAGCAGAAAAACTTTCCAGCGGAGTATATTATTATCGTCTGCAAGCCGGCAGTTTTGTTGAAACAAAGAAGATGATTTTACTGCGTTGAAATATTCTTATTGAATTAGATTTCCAAAAATTATATCATTTATTGGAAGCCGTTTTTATTTCAATTATGTGCATAAATATTAAGCTGTAGCCCCCCCGCAGCTTGAACCGGCGCCGGCGGTGCAGCCATAGCAATGCTGCCCTGTAATTATTCTTCTCTGTTCAAGTTTTGCAAGATCAAAATTACGGATATGATTTGGCGCGCCGTGGTTAAGGTTCATTTCCAGCATCTGATTAAAATCGCAGTCAAACAAAAGCCCATCCCAGCCGACCGACAAAGTAAATTTGCACATCACATTTAATGCTGCCGATGGATTGAAAGAATCAATCAGCTTCTGCATATAGGATTCATAGTTGCCTGATTCAATCAGGTAGTCTAAAAATCTGCTGATCGGCATATTAGTTATAGTGTAAAGGTTATTAAAAACGATTCCAAAATTACGAAGCAGTTCACGTTTGTAATCCTGTTCCAATTGATGCTGTGAAGGTGGAAGGAATGCCCCCACAGGATTATAAACCAAATCAAGTGTCAATCCTGAATTTTCTTTACCATAGCCAAGCGCATTCAGTTTTTTTATTGCAGCAATGGATTTATCAAACACACCATCCCCCCGCTGTTTATCAGTGAAAGAAGCTTTGTAATATGGGAGTGAAGAAATTATTTCAACATTATGTTTAGCCATGAATTCTGCATAATCTTCAAAGCCATTTGCCTGGAGAATAGTAAGATTGGAGCGCACCATGACATGACGGTCAAGTTTTTTTATTTCATCAACAAACCATTTGAAGTTTGGATTCATTTCGGGAGCGCCGCCGGTTAAATCAACTTTTGCAATTGCTGTTTTTTGCAAAACGTCTAAACAGTATTGCATTGTTTCTTTAGTCATAATCTCTTTCCTGTCGGGTCCGGCATCAACGTGGCAGTGCTTGCAAACCTGATTACACATTTTGCCAACATTAACCTGGAGAATCTCAAGTTTTCCAGCCGTTAGTGCATCTTCACCGGTTAACTTATATTTATCGTCGAAGTGAGGAAATGCTGCAGCGTTATCGTTTAAAATTTTTAGTTGTTCATTTGCCAGCGCAAGGCTTTCGCCAAAAGCCTTCATGCTTTTATGTCTTATTTGCATTTAAGTTCCTTCCAATAAAAAATTACATTGTTAACTTTTCATTCACGTTTTTCATTTGCACGCCGTGTACTAATGATGCCCCACCCCTAATGGCTGATGCAACGTGAACGGCTTCAGTCATTTGATCAAGGTCAGCACCTTTTGACAAACACTCCTGCGTGTAAGCATCAATACAGTAGGGGCACTGAACTGCATGTGCGACAGCAAGAGCTATCAGTGCTTTTTCTCTTTCTGTTAGTGAGCCGGCAGCAAACACAGCGCCGTACCAGGCACTGAACTTTTTCCATAATTCCGGTGCACCTTCACTCATATCAGCAAATTTTTTTAGATCGCTTGGATTATAATAAGTATCCATAAAAATAAATTCCTCTTGTTTAAATAGATAAAATCAAAATTGAATTAAATTATCACTTGAACCTGATCTTGAACCTGAACCTGTTCAATCAGTTTAGCTGCGAAATGCCGGGGGAGGGAGATTCGAAAAATGAAGTGAGAATGATTTTGATGATATAAAAAAGATAATTTCTATAAAGACCAGAATTGGCTGGGTAAGTAATTTTATAATTTGAGAATAGGCGAGATAAGTTTTTGAACAAGCGCTATTGAGCCATTCATAAAGATCACGTTCTGAGTCAATATCGGATAGGGCAGGAAGTAAATCAAAAATACTTCCTTCATTAAGGATGTTTGTAATAAGCTCGTTGGTAACAGTGCTTGTCTGCCACTGAATATTTTTAAATGTTTCTTTCTGAAAGTATTTTAATCCTAAGAGATAGAATCCTCCATCGAAGGCGGGACCGACCACATAGTCATTACAACTTAATTTCGTAAAAGCATCTACGATTAGTTTAGAATCAAAAGCGACACAATCGTCACCAATAATAATTACTTCTTCATATTTGTTTGAAAACATTTGATGAAGAGTATTCTCAAATCTTTCAGCAAAGTTTTTTCCGGTCTGTAAAATGTTATACGAGCCAAGGCGGATAGAATTATTGGAAGAAAAATCAGATGAAACTACGAAGTCGAACAAAACTTGTTCTCTTGCTTCGTCAACGGTTTTAGAAATATTAGATCGGAAAATTTCAAATAGTTTTTTATTAATCTTCTTGTTGCCTATTAGCTTGTTTCCTGCTTCCATTTCTGGTGAGGCTGTAAAAAGAACCACGGCACGTTTTTTATTCATCAAGTCCACGAAATATTTCTATTGTTTTAATTTCAAAGTAATAAAAAATTTTAATAACAACTGTAAAGTAATTAACTTTTTTATAATTAGATTTTTATAATAAACTCACAAAATATCTTTGCAATCAATTTATCGTTCTCAATTTTGAGATTCCATATTTTACAATCGCGACTCCTGCTAATATAATTATTGCAGCAAAAAGGATAGTAATCGAAATTTCTTCATGCAATACAAGCCACCCCAAAAAAATTGCGATGGTAGGATTGATGTAAGCGTAAGTAGAAATAAGTGAAAGCGGTAAATGTGCAATTGCATAGATATAAGAGCCGTAACCAATAACGGAACCAAAAGTAATAAGATACAATAGTGCAAGTGTACTTTCTGTCGAAAATTTTATTTGTGAAAGTTCACCGAGAAATAATGCCAATATAAATTGAAGTGCGCCAGCCGCCAGCATTTGAACGGATGCACCCATCAAGGGAGTGACAGATAGTTTTTTGTATTTGGAATAAACTGTTCCCGATGCCCAAAAAAATACTGCAGCGAGCAAACTCAATACGCCAATCAGGTTTTCTTTTATTAATAGATATTTTATATCACCGCCAAAGATCAAAAGTATTCCGGCTAATCCAAGAAGTAAACCAAATATGATTGTCCCATTAAATTTTTTTCTACCCGATGAAAAAGATTCTATCCCAATCATCCAGAAGGGGGTGGTTGTAATTAATAATGCAGTTAAGCCGCTCGGAATCCATTGTTCTGCAAATACAACAAGTCCATTACCCAAACCGAGCATCAATATACCCATTACGGAAAGAGGGAGTAAATCTTTTTTATCGGGCAGTTTAATTTTTCGGAGCGACAGAAAAATAATAATTGCGGTACCAGCAGTTAACCATCTGACTCCGGCGAACAGCATCGGCGGTATATCTGCCACTCCAATTCGTATTGCGAGGTAAGTTGTTCCCCAAACAACACAAATGTTAAACCACGCTATGTATGCTTTCCAATTTTCTTTAGTCATATTTTTTTTAAAATCGAATGATAATTTAGGATTATTTGCAAGTATATCTAACCTGCTTAAAATTAATCTTAGATTAGCAATGCTGTGCAGCACTTCGTTTTTCTTTTCGGTACAGGTTGGCTAATTTTGTGTTGTACATTCATAAAGAATACTGTTAACAATTAAAATTAGAAATCAGGAGAATTATAATGACTACAATAATAGATGTTTGGGGAAGAGAAATACTTGACTCAAGAGGTAATCCAACATTAGAAGTTGAAGTGCAGCTCGAATCGGGAGTGATAGGAAGAGCAGCCGTGCCAAGCGGCGCATCGACAGGAGAACATGAAGCCGTCGAACTGCGCGATGGAGATAAAAATAGATACAACGGTAAAGGAGTTTTGAAAGCTGTTGAAAATGTTAATGATAAAATTGCAGATGAATTAATAGATTTTGATGCGACTGAACAAGTTGCAATTGATAACTTATTAATTACTCTTGATGGAACGGATAACAAAGGAAATCTTGGTGCGAATGCTATGCTTGGTGTTTCTCTTGCGTGTGCAAAAGCCTCAGCGGAATTTTTTGGGCTTCCGCTTTACAGATACATTGGTGGGGTTAACGCAAAAACACTTCCCGTTCCGATGATGAATATTCTTAACGGCGGTAAACACGCTGATAATAATGTAGACTTCCAGGAATTTATGATAATGCCGGTTGGTGCTCCAAGCTTTGCTGAGGCATTAAGGATGGGGGCAGAAACTTTTCATGCATTGAAATCTGTACTTGCAAAGAAAGGTTACAACACTGCTGTCGGTGATGAAGGCGGATTTGCACCAAATCTAAAATCGAATGAAGAAGCTATCGAAGTTATTCTTGAAGCGATTACAAAAGCCGGTTATAAAACAGGTAGTGAAATTGCAATTGCACTTGATCCTGCAGCCAGTGAATTTTTTATAAAAGAAAAAAACGCTTATCATCTATTTAAATCTGCTCCAAACAAAGAAATCAGTATTGAAAAAATGGTTGATTATTGGGCTGAATGGGCGACTAAATATCCAATTGTTTCTTTGGAGGATGGAATGGCTGAAGATGACTGGGACGGCTGGAAATTATTAACGGATAAACTCGGCGGTAAAATCCAGCTTGTAGGCGATGATATTTTTGTAACCAATACTGAAAGGCTCGCTAAAGGAGTTGAACTTGGAGTAGCAAATTCAATTTTGATTAAGGTAAATCAGATTGGAACTTTATCTGAAACTCTTGATGCAATTGAGATGGCGAAGAATGCGGGTTACACAAACGTAATCAGTCACAGAAGCGGTGAGACAGAAGACACCACAATTGCAGATATAGCTGTAGCAACAAATGCAGGGCAAATTAAAACCGGCTCTGCCTCGAGGACAGATCGTATTGCAAAGTACAATCAACTTCTTAGAATTGAAGAAGAGCTTGATACAACCGGAGTTTTTCCCGGTATTGCAGCCTTAAATTATAACGGCTAAAATATTTTGCCCGATTGAATTTCAGTCGGGCATTTTTATCTAAAAACATTTATTAAATTTTCTACCGATTAAATTTTATGCTTAAAACTGAAACCTCGTATCTTAAATATTGTAATAGCCTAATTAGAAAAAATAAAATTGAAGTCATTGATCTTAAAGCAATTGATCTAACCGGAAGACTTCATCATATCTCACTCCCTGTTTATGACGGAATTCTTGAGAAGATGATCAAAGAAGGGGTGGGGTTTGACGGTTCTAGTTATGGATTCAGAAAGGTTGAGAACAGTGATATGGTGCTTCTGCCTGATCTCGAAACAGCAGTGCTTGATCCATTCAGAGATGCACCAACACTAAGTTTTAACTCTCACATCGTTTTAACGGATCCTAAACATACTCCCTTTCAGCAGGATGGACGATTCCTTGCTAAAAAAGCTGAAAATCTTTTAAAACAAGCCACTAATGCTGATAAATCATGGTGGGGTCCTGAGTTCGAGTTTTATATTTTCTCTAAAGTTGAATATGATACTCGTACATCATCATCTTTTTATAGGGTTGAACATGCAGAAGAATTTTATAAAAAAGCTTATCACTCTGCAAATCCATTTGATGAGTACGATGATTTTAGAGATGAAGCATGTAAAATATTAAAGAAATTTGGAATCAAAGTTAAATATCACCACCACGAGGTGGGTGAACGCGGACAGCAGGAGATTGAAACTTATTTTAGTAACCTGCTTGAAACTGCTGATAATATCATAGCAAGCAAGTATATCCTTTTCAACCTGGCGCGCCGCAAAAACTTATTCGTTACCTTTATGCCCAAGCCTATGTATCAACAGGCGGGCAACGGATTACATCTGCATTTCTTTGTTACGAAGAACGGTAAAAATCTTTTTTATAAAAAAGGCGAATATGGAAATATGAACGAACTTGGAAGATATTTCATTGGCGGAATATTAAAACATGCACCCGCCCTTTCAGCATTTACAAATCCAAGCACAAATTCATATAAGCGATTAATCCCGGGATTTGAAGCTCCTGTAGCACTAACTTACGGGATGGGTAACCGTGCGGGCGCAATTCGCATTCCGAAGTATGTAACCAATCCGGATGAAACAAGATTTGAATATCGTCCGCCTGATGCTACGGCTAATCCATATCTATGTTTAGTCTCAATTTTACTTGCAGGTATCGACGGAGTTGTAAATAAAATTGATCCCCGTAAAGAAGGATTTGGTCCTTACGATAAAAATTTTCTTGAGGACAGCAGCAATGAAAAAATTCATTTCCTTCCTAGAAATCTTGCGGAGGCACTGGACGCCCTTGCATTAGATAATTCATTTCTTTATCGCGGCGGAATTTTTACTGATGAGCTTCTGGATCAATGGACAAAAACCAAGAATGAGGAAATTCATTCAATCGGAACAATGCCCCATCCTTTTGAATACAAAATGTACTTTAATTTATAGAAAATAATTTCAATTGATCAACTGATAGGTTCTAAATGAAGAATACTGAAAACGAAAAACACTGCTTAAATTGCAGCATCACTGAAAATGAAATACCGCTTGTGAACTTAGTTTATTCGGGCAAGAATATTTTCATCTGTTCACGATGCTTGCCGCTGCTGATCCACCAGCCCGAACGCCTGATTGGAAAGCTTGAAGGAGCTGAAAAAATTTTACCCGCCGATACTGAAAATTGAAGAATTGTAGTGCTCGCAAGTTTTTGATGTTACAGTAATTGCCGGCTTCCATCAAGTTTGAATTGTCAAATTGCTGAATTGTTAAACTGTTAAATTGTTGTTTTGAATTTGATTCTCCTCCCGAAATAAATCCTGAAGGAGGAAAGAAAGAACGGACTGTTTTTTATTACTTAATCAGCAGCCTCTTCGAACTAACACCATCACTGATTGAATTTTATAAATGAAAACGCCGCTGGCAAGAGCTTGTCCCGAACCTGTGTTTTCAAATGTTACAGCGGTTCCGCTCCAGTTTTGTAAAAAGAATTTATGCGTTTGTCCGTTAACGGTAATTGGCTGCATATCCGGGGAGTTTACGGAGTAGTAAATTCCATCTTGAAATAGCTGATTTAAGAAAACGCCTTTGTAAACATCACCGCTGTAGCTTGTTGTGTAATCGGGTCGGAATGGAGCAGTGTGTAATTTAAAGGGTGCATTCATCCCTTGGTTTCTTTTATCAGTTCCAAAATATACCGGATCATCATAATCTATTAGCCAAGGATCTTTAAATTCAATAACATCACTTGACGGATTAGGGCCTGGCAATTCGATAAAAACATTATCAAAAGTAGTATTAGTATACGTTTGCTTAAATTTAGAAGTCAAAATATTAGTTGGATATTGAATTAGAAAGTTTCTATAATTACTTACATCAGTAAATCCCTCCCAATTATTGTATTTTTCATAGGGAGCATCTTCTGTAATTTCCTGGAAACTGCGAAATGTTTCGTATGAACCAAAAACAACATCCTCAATAAAAGCACCTCCTGTTCCAACAGTATATTCTTGAAAATTACCTGAAGCATAACTGCCGATCCATCGGTTGATTTTTGAACCGGTAAGTTCTGTACCTGAATTACGCTTTTGATGAATAACGAAATTGTAATCACTATATACTGCACTCCAGAATCCAGTGTTATAGGTACTAGTTCCTTGGTTATAACTTAATTTATCACAGGTACCGGTTGTATGAATACCAATTACCTTACCAGTTGTGGTATTTATAATTGGACTACCAGAGTTTCCCCATCTTGTATCACAAGTATGTTTGATAATTGAGCCTGACAAACCAGAATAGTTCCCAATTGATTTTTGAGAGGCGTAACAGCGGGATGATTCATCATCTTCTCCGAAACCAATTAATTCTAAAGTTGAAGAGTTTGAGGATTGTTCAACATAGAAAAAAGCATTCTGAGCATCTTTAGGTAATAAACCAGTTGTTCGGTTTGGTTCCACTGAAAAGATTGCCCAATCGTTACCAACCGGGTGAGGATTTGATCGAACAATGCTATTCATATCAATATAATACTTATGCTCAGCAGGAGGGTGTCCCCAACTGCCGCAACCATTAGATTCTGGTACGTTGAACTCTATAAATGAACCCTCAGTTGCGAGATCAAATACATGAGAAGCTGTCACAATCCTTCCATCAAATAGAATCCAACCGGTTGAAACCTTACCATTTGGTTCTGTTATTATTCTACCGACAGCTAAATGATTAAAAGGTACTCGATCATCTGTTCCGCACAAATATTCGGGACCATTTAATTGAGAATATAGTACCTGACTTGTTACAGCTAAAAAAAGAAAAATTGATGAAATGAAAATTTTCATTGCGAACCTCATTTTTAATTGTGAATATAATTTTATCTTGTTCCAATTGTTACTATTGCATCAGAGGAATTATAACCTACTGCTACAACTAAATTTCCCTTAATTTTTACTTCAAGGTATGAGCCGTCAAATATTTGCAATTCCTCACGGAAACTTTTCCACTCTGTGCCATTGAAATGAATCATTTCACCGTATGCTCCACAAACAATAATATCATTATAATTATTACCATCAATAGAATTAGTATAATACTCTGTTATTCCTTCCCAAATTGACTTCCAGGGTTGGGTTGAGTTTATGTTTGTCTTTGAAAACATACCGCTTCCAACAACATAATATTTTTTGTTGGACTTAAACCATATACTTTTAATATCAGTTGGAATCCCGTTAGCAGATAGTTCATAAATTGTATTTCCAATAATTTTAAATACTTTTTTTTCTGTACTAACAAATTGTTTTGCAGCGACACATAAAACTTCGTACTGATTTGCTTCAATAACAGAACCGATAATATCATAAATGTCTAAATTCGTATCACCGTCTAATTTCTGCCAGTGACCAATTGGTTTAAAATATCTTGCTATATTTCCGCCGTTACCAACGACATATAAATCCTCGCTCGATGTTCCCCATATTTTGT
>DAOLIQ010000095.1:0-11651 GCA_035328465.1 Ignavibacteriaceae bacterium
TACTTATCAGTATCAAAATTTTGATGCAGCTGAACGGGTTTCGTTGTTGTTTTTCTCATTTTCATATTCAACATTTCTACAAAGACAGAGAATGCCATTGCAAAATAAATATAGCCCTTTGGAATATGCTGATCTAATCCTTCCGCGATGAGTGAAACGCCTATCAAAATCAGAAAACTTAAAGCGAGCATTTTAATCGTTGGATGATCATTTACAAAATCACTTATCATTTTTGAAAAGAACATCATAAAGATCACTGCGATTATAACTGCAATAATCATAATTAACACTTCATTTGCCATCCCGATAGCAGTGATAACCGAATCAAGCGAGAAGACAATATCGAGGAGTAAAATCTGAATGATGACTGAAACGAATGATACTTTTTTTATAACTCGCGTATGTTCCACCTCACCCTCAAGTTTGTCGTGAATTTCAAATGTTGATTTAGCTAGTAAGAATAATCCTCCAATTATTAGAATTAAATCTTTCCCTGAAATTTCATAATTCGATACTGCAAATAATGGTGCAGTCAATTTCATAAGCCATGTTAAGGAAAGCAGCAGTAAAATTCTTGTGATCATTGCAAGCGATAATCCTGTCAGTCTTGCTTTATTTTGTTTCTCCTTAGGTAATTTCCCGGAGAGTATCGAAATGAAAATAATATTGTCAACTCCAAGAACAATTTCCAGAACAGTTAATGTTAACAATGCTATTAACGAATCAGGATTAATTAACCACTCCATTTATTCTCCAATAATAATTATTTTGTATTTGATGTTAGTTGAGCTAAAAGAACAGCCGCGGCAGTTGCGACATTTAGTGATTCAGCTTTGCCGATTTTTGGTATGGTGATTACTTCATCACTTATTTTTAGCAGTTCTTGCGAAGGACCGGAAGATTCATTTGACATTGAGAGTATAATGCTTCCGGATTTTTGAAAATTAAAAATACTTTTTCCATTAAGATCGGCACATAAAAAAGAATAATTTTTTGACTTCAAATGAATTATTTGGTTTAATTCAACTTCAGTAAAAATTTTTAAATTAAATATTGAGCCCATGCTTGACCGTATTACTTTTGGATTAAAAAGTTCAACTGAATTTTTACTTATCAAAACGGATTTTACTCCAAACCAATCTGCAGTTCGAAGTAATGTTCCAAGATTACCCGGTTCGGAAATATTTTCTAAATAAAGTAGAACCCTCTCGTCATTAAATTTTTCATTTAAAATACTCCAATGCTTCGATTGAAATACTCCAATAATCCCTTGAGGAGTTTCTGTATCTGACATTCTATTAAATTCCGAAGTACTGGCTAATTCAATTCTGATGTTATTACTTGCTAAACTGCTAATCAGCGGCTCATTCTTATCTGCAAAGGATGGTGTAGTAATTATTACATCGCAATTGAAATTACTTTTCAACCCTTCTAATACAATTTTTTCACCCTCGGCTAAAAATTTATTTTCTTTAAGACGAAATTTTTTGTGGAGCAGTGAAGAGTAGAATTTTAATTCATTTTTAGAAATCATAATTTACATTAAAGGCTGATAGTTTTGTTTTTCCTCACTGTTCTGTGAAGTATCAAGCAAACGTAAATAATCCCAGCTATAAATTCCTGTATCGTGGCCGTCTTTCCATTTTATTTGAACCGCATAGTCACCGACCATTTCTATTGAAGATATTAAGTACATTTCAGGAGATAGGATTGCAGGTCGGGGAGGGCGATAACTTCGCAGAAGTATTGTCTCACCTTTGCAGGATGCGCATGGACATTCGTCACGAAGATATTTCAACTCAATTTTACTCTCGGAATAATCATCCCATTTTATTTTCAAAAATTTTTTTTCGGTTACTTTAATCTGAATCGGTTTCATAACTGATAACGTTGATTGAAATACATATTTAACATAATTCGTATTTATCTTTTCTCAAATATAATTTATTAAAATTCTTAGTTATAATTATTCTTGAGTATTTTAAGAGAGGAATCGTACAAAATCTAATTCTAATAGATTTTAAAATTGACTAAATTTGCGAAGATTCAATTAGAAATTTTCAAACAGTTTTTATTAAAGAAAAATAATTAGGCAGATGGATATTCAAATTTTAGAACTTATCATTTTCATTTTTCTGATATTTCTTACGGGATTTCTTGCCGCTGCAGAAATTGCTATTTCTTCATTTGGTGAAAATAAAATTGAAGAAATGAAAGAAAGAAAAGAAACAATTGCTCTGAGTTTTGAAAAGATTCAAAAAAATCCCGAAATATTTTTTGGTACGATCCAAACTTTAACAACAATATGTTTGATAGCTTCAGCCATGCTGGTTTTTCATTTCGCTTCAACATTGATTAAACCGTTATTTGAAAATTCTGTAGTTGGAAATCTGAACCCGTATTCAAATTTGCTTGCTTTATTCTCAGCGTTAATGCTGGATTCTTTTCTGATTTTGATTTTCGGCTTATTAATTCCTAAAGCTCTTGGATTTAAATACTCGGAATCCATCGGAAAAATTACAGTTAAACCGTTGTTGTTACTTACAATTCTATTCAAATATCCTGTGAAAATTGTTAGTTCACTAAGCAACATTTTTCTAATTCCATTTAAAGAAAAAACAAATTTTTCTCAAACAAGATTGTCAGAAGATGAACTAAGAATAATTATTTCTGAAAGTGTCAAATCCGGTGCTATAAATGAGACCGAGCATGAGATTATAGAAAATATTTTTGAGTTTAACGAGTTAAGGGCAAATGAGGTAATGATTCCAAGAACCGAAATGACAGGAATTGATATTAATGACCAACGGGATTTAATCATTGATAAAATTATTAAAAGCGGTCACACTCTTTTTCCGGTTTATGAAGATTCAGCAGATAATATTATTGGTGTATTGCACATTAAAGATTTAATGAAATCTATTGTAGAAAATCAAAATACAGATTTGAAAACTTTAGTAAGACCCGCGTATTTTATTCCCGATTCAAAAATTATTTCTGATGTATTAAAAGATATGCAGAAGCAAGGTGAACGCCTTGCAGTCGTTACTGACGAATATGGTGGTACAGAAGGAGTGATAACGATTGAAGATATACTTGAAGAATTGGTGGGAGAGTTAAAAGATAAAACAAAAATTGAATTGAAAGAGTACACTAAACTTCCTGATGGAAAATTTATTGTACTCGGTTCAATGTTTATTGATGAATTTAATAAGATATTTAATCATGATCTTCCAGAATCAGAGGAATACAATACTGTTGCCGGCTTTATTGCAGACCGCACGGGTAAAATTTTGAACACCGGGGAAACTTTTACTTATAACAAGATTATTTTTGAATTAATAAAAAAAATCAGACAGAAGATGGTACAATTTAAAGTGTATTCAGAAGGAGATGAGTTCAACCTATCAAATTCACAAAAAAAACTTCAAAGCCCTTGAGATTTCTTGTATAGTTGGACAAAAAATATTAGTTTTGTGCGCCCTGAATTGAAAGTAAAGTTTATGGTAATTTTGCTGGTGTAGCTCAATTGGCAGAGCATCCCGATAAATCGGGAAGGTTGCAGAATAAGAGTTCAATATAATAGTATGCTGGTGTAGCTCAATTGGTAGAGCAGCTGATTTGTAATCAGCAGGTTGCGGGTTCGAGTCCCATCACCAGCTCTTGATTAAGCCTGATTATAATTTATAGTCAGGCTTTTTTTTTTGATTAGCATTATTTTTAATTTTTGCGGGCGATTGTAAAATCAAAAGCCAAAAATATCTCTAAATATTTACCAAAAGGAATGCATGATGGAATTGAGCTTACCGGATATTTTAGTTTTTTTGTCTTTCTTTTTAATTGTTATCGGTACAAGTATGTACAAAAGCAGGAAAGAAGAAACGGGGGAGGATTACTTTCTTGCAAGTCGTGGATTAGTATGGCAAATAATAGGTATCTCGCTCATCGCTGCAAATATTTCTTCCGAACAATTTGTTGGAATGTCTGGTCAAAGTGCTGGCAATGTCGGTCTTGCAATTGCAAGTTATGAATGGATGGCGGCTATCACTCTTGTGTTCGTAGCATTCTTTTTCCTTCCCAGATTCCTAAGCAGCGGAATTTACACCATCCCCGAATTTCTCCAATACAGGTACAATTCAACTGCCCGGTCACTTATGGCTTTTTATACAATGGTGATTTATGTCGGCGTCACAATTTCTGCAGTGATTTATTCAGGTGGAATAACCATCAATACAATTTTTAATGTAGATATGAGGACAGCGATCTGGTCAATTGGAATAATCGCGGCTGTCTATACAACATGGGGAGGGTTGAAAGCTGTTGCTTGGGCTGATGTTTTTCAAGGTACTGCATTAATTCTTGGCGGTGCAGTAGTTTTATTTTTTGGATTAAACGCTGTTGGTGGATTTGATAATTTCTTCGCTAAAAATTCTGATAAACTTCATATGATTTTACCAGCAGATCATCCGGTACTTCCATGGACAGCATTGGTGATTGGTCTTTGGATTCCAAATATTTATTACTGGGGATTGAATCAATACATCACTCAGCGGACACTTGCTGCAAAAAGTTTAAGGGAAGGGCAGAAGGGAATTATCTTTGCAGCTGCAATAAAAATAATTATTCCATTTGTAATTGTATTCCCTGGAATTATGGCTGCTCAGCTTTACGGTGATAGCATGAATAACACTGATGCTGCATATCCATTATTAATAAAGAATTTAATTCCAAATGGCTTAAGAGGTTTTATGCTTGCAGCAATTGCAGGTGCTGTTATCAGTTCATTAGCTTCAATGCTGAATTCTGCTTCAACAATATTCACGCTTGATCTTTACAAAGTTTATGTAAATAAAAATGCTTCACAAAAAAAACTTGTCTCCATCGGGAGGACAATGACAGTTCTCTTTGTTTTTCTTGGCTGCCTGATTGCTCCATTATTAGGAGATCCAAGTTTCCAGGGTATATTTACGTATATTCAAGAATTTCAAGGATATATTTCGCCAGGTATACTTGCTGCTTTTGTTTTTGGAATAATTGTGAAAAAAGCCCCACCTGCTGCCGGAGTCGCTGCACTCATTGCTTGCGTGCCTGTTTACGGATTTCTTCAATGGCAGTTTGGTGAGATTGCTTTTCTTAATAGAATGGCAATAACATTCGGGATTATACTTTTATTAATGACAGTCATCACTCTGATAATTCCATTAAAGACACCTGTTCAGCTTCCAAAACGAAATGATATAGATCTGACACCAACACCACAATTGATCTGGCTTGGTGCATCCGTAATTGTAGTAACATTAATTTTGTATGGAATATTTTGGTGAGAAGAGCTTGACAAGAATTATCGGGGACTTCTGAAAAATAGATATCTCACTATCTATTATTCTCGTCCTGATTGTATCGGGGTAAATAGCAGCAGGACTCATACAATAATCAATATATTCCTTTACACAAGAATCAGAAAGTGTGACAATGCCATCAGTAGTCTATTAAAATAATTTATCAGTACTCTCAAACAATTTTTTCAAGTGGAACCAGAAACATTCTGATCTTATCGTCATCCCTCTCAATAACTTCATTCAATTCTTTGATTTTAGAAGTTAATGACTCAATCATACTATCCACGGCAAAAGCAATCATACGCACATTATTATAACCAGGGTATGGGCGATTGCCGAGATGAGCATCAGTATTGTGCCCTTTTCCTTTTACGTTTTCCCACTCTGTATAAAAGTCAATGTTCAGTTCGCTAAGAGCTTTTGAAACACGATCGTCAAGTATATCGTGATAAATTACAAAGGCAAGTTTCATGTTTCACCCTGATTTTTAGAAAAAGGTTAATTAATATTCTTATTTTTTTTATTAAACGATTTCTTAATAAAGCCGAAAAATCTTTTTTTGCCGAGATCATCAAGAATGGAATATACAACCGGAACGATAAACAGAGTAAGTAAAGTTGAAGTTACCAATCCGCCAATTACTGCTTGTCCCATTGGCGCACGAAACTCAGCTCCTTCACCAAGACCTAATGCAACAGGTATCATTCCAAAGATCATTGCGAAAGTTGTCATTAATATCGGGCGCAATCTTGTAGGACCGGCTTTCACTAAAGCATCAAATCTCGATAAGCCTCTGTCACGTAAAACATTGGTAAAATCAACAAGCAGTATTCCATTTTTGGTTACCAGTCCCATTAGCATAATTATTCCTATCATTGACATTACAGAGAGTGAACTGCCGAAAACCAACAGCATAATTACCGCTCCTATGATAGACATGGGTAGAGCAAGCATAATTGAGAATGGATGGACAAAGCTGTCAAACTGTGCAGCAAGCACAATGTAAACAAATACTATTGCAAGAAGAAGTGAGATTAAAATATTCAGAAAAGCATCGGACTGCATCTTGCCCTGTCCAATTACTTCTATAGTATAACCTGGCTCAAGTTCCAATTTGTCTGTTTCTTTTTTAATATCTGCCAATACATTTCCAAGCAATCGTCCCTCAAGATTGGCATCAACACGTATCTCTTTTTGTCTGGCATATCTGTTTATTTTTGAGGGTCCAAAGTCCTGAGTAATTATAGCAACGTCGCTGATTGGCAAAACCCAGTCTTTTAATCCAATTTTTTTATTACTTTTTATTGTGAGCACTGCAAGATCATTTAGATTACTTCTATCTGATTTTTTTAATCTCACCCGAACATCAATTTGTTCGTCACCCTCCTGGTATTGTGTTGCAACGTAACCATCAACCATTGATCGAATTGAAGAAGCAATGACTAATGGATTAACAGCCAGATCGGAAGCTTTTTCTCTATCAATATTAATCCTTAATTCTGGCTTTGAAAGTTCCAAACTATTTTCGACATCCACTGCACCAGCTGTCGATTTAACAATGTTTTCAACTTTGCCGGAAATCATCTGTAATTTTTTTATGTCCTCTCCGCGAACACTTAGGGTTACAGCTTTTTCGTTTCCACCTGGTCCTCCCGGTACACGTATGCCGATTTTAGCTCCGGCAATATTTTTAACTTCTTTTCTAATTTCTGCCATTAAATCTTTATCTGATTTAGTCCTATCGTGGGTGGGGATAAGTTTGACTAAAATATTAGCTTTTGTTACGGGGTCATTACCGGAACCAATAGTTGTTAATATAGTTTTAACTTCCTTTTTATTTTTCAATTTAGCTTCAACTTTTTCACAAATTGAACTTGTTTGATCAAGCGAGCTGCCTGGAGAAGCGTTAATAACAATACTGAAGGTGCTTTGATCACTTTCCGGGAAAAATTGACTGCCGAGTAATCCCATTAACATAAAGCTGCCAATAAAAATTGCTATCGCACTAAAAACGATTGTCTTTCTATGATTCAGTGACCAGCGCAAAGCTTTTTCATATTTTAAATTTAATAATTCAAAAGAATGATTAAAGTAATAGAGAATCTTTTTAAGAACATTCCCTTCTTTTGTGAGCGCTTCATCTTCTCTATGAAGCCACTTTGACGCCAACATTGGTGTAAGAGTAAATGCAACGAATAATGAAACCAACACTGCCGCCGATATTGTTATTCCAAATTCGTAGAAAAACCTTCCAACTATCCCCGGCATAAAAGCAACAGGAACAAACACGGCAACGATTGTAAATGTTGTTGCCATAACTGCAAGTCCAATTTCTTCAGAAGCTGATTTTGCTGCTTCAAGTGGAGTTTCACCTTGCGACATGTGTCTGTAAATATTTTCGATAACTACGATTGCATCATCAATCAGCAGACCAACTGCAAGGGAGAGGGCAAGCAAGCTCATCATATTAAGAGTAAAATCTAAGGCATACATAAGCACAAAGCTTGCAATGATTGAAGAAGGGAGTGCTAAACCGCTAATGACTGTTGCACGAAAATTAGCAAGGAATAAGAATATTACAATTACCGCAAGCAAACCGCCGTAAAGAATATCAAACAAAACATCATTGATTGAATCTTTGATAAATATACTATTATCCTGTGCAATGTTTATTGTTACTCCAGCGGGTATCTCATTTTTCAGTAATTCAATCTGTTTGTTTACTTCTTTTGCAACCTGAACTGTATTGCTGCCGGATTGTTTTATGATATTTAACCCAACTGCGATTTTTCCATTAACTCTCGTTAAGCTTTTCTTCTCTTTTGTTCCATCCACTACATTTGCAACATCGGAAAGATAAACCGGCCTTCCCATTGGGGTAGCTACAATTATCTTATTAAAGTCATCAACTGATTTGTACTTGCCCATGGTTCGTACAAGAAGTTGAGAATTACCTTCTGTAACATTGCCTCCGGGTATTTCAACGTTTTGTGCACCAACACTTAATATTACATCTTGGATAGAAATATTATATGCACGAAGTTTAGCAGCATCAACTTCGATTTGAATTTCACGCTCAGCCCCACCAACCAGATCTACTGACCCGACGCCGGGAATATTTTCTAATCTTTTCTTTACTACATCCTTTGTAAATGTGGTAATATCTTTTTCAGACATATCACCGGCAACTGAAAGCGACATAATTGGAAAACTTGCAGGATCGTATCTCTGAATTACCGGGTCTTCAATATCGGAAGGAAGTTTTGCACGGATGGCAGAAATTTTTTCGCGAACATTTTGTGCGGCATCTTTGCCGTCAATTTCAAGTTTGAAAGTGATTACAACAACCGAAACATTTTCTTGCGAAGTAGATTGGATGAAGTCAACACCTTCAACCGGATTTACGGCATCCTCGATAATTTTTGTAACATCTGTTTCAATTTGCTCAGGACCAGCGCCGGGCAGTATAGTCGTTATTACAACAACTGGAATATCGACATCGGGGTAAAGATCAACATTTAATTTTATAAAAGAAAACAACCCCAGCACAACCAATGACATAATCATCATCGTTGCAAAAACAGGGCGTCTTATTGAAACATCAGCTAATTTCATTTTGAGTCCGAATTTCTTTTAAGATTTTACCAACTAATTATTTGATTCAAGAACAACAGTTCCGTTTTTAAGATTGTTCATACCAAGATTTACTATCTTGTCACCGGCATTTATGCCTGTAAGTACTTCTACATATTTGCCATCGGTCAATCCAGTTGTAATAGATTTAAAAGTAACTTTGCCATCTTTGACAATAAAAACTCCGGAATCATTTTCGTATTTAGTAATAGAAGTCAACGGAATAGACAAAGCATCTTTTTGTGTCTTCAAATTAACCTGCACACGGCAGAACATTCCCGGTTTAAACCATTTATCGCTTGTATTTGAAAACAAGGCTTGAACTTCAAAGGTACGTGATTGTACATCGGCGGATTTTGAAATCTGAATAATTTTTCCCGGTTGAATTAAATCCGGTTTTAGTTCTGAATAAACATTTGTGCTTTGACCAATTTTAAAATCTGCAAGATCGTTTTCACCAGCATTGAATTTTGCTTTAAGTTTATTTATGTTCGCTACAGTTGCCATAACAGTTTGCGGATTTGCAATATCACCGATATTCACGTTTAGAGATGTTATAACACCGGAGATTGGAGCGGTGATTTCTACGGTACTTTTTGCAGCTTCAAAATTTGCTTTAGCAACATCGTAAGCTGTTTGAGTTGCATCTAGTGATTGACGGGAAACCGCACCTTCGTTAAAAAGATTTTTCATTCTTTCAAGATTCTTTTCTGCGTTCAGATATACTGCCTGCGATTGAAAGTACTGAGATGATGCCCCTCCTTTATCAAGTTCGAAAATCACCTTCCCTTTAGTGACATAATCACCGACCTTTATATTTATCTCTGTAATTCGTTCGGGAATTTTAGAAACTATGTTTGCCTGTTCTTCTCCTTCCAGAGTGCCGGAAAACGTTTTTGTAATATTCAATTCTCTTAGCTTCGCAATTTCAGTTTCTACAGAAACGGTATCGGTATATTTGGTTTTATCAATACTGACTGAATCCTGCTTTTTCTCACTGCATGCTTGAAATGTTATTAATCCTGTAACTATCAGCAGAGTAATAATGGATAAAAAAAATTGTGTTAAAAGTTTCATAAAAATAATTCTCCTGTTAAAATCTTAATCTTTAAGTTCGCTGAATAAAGTAAAATACTCGGGATTAGTTCGACCAAGTAATTGTTCAAGTTCAAATTTTGTAATTAAGTATGAATATTTAGATTGAACCTGATTCAATCTTGCCTGTTTTAATTCCTGATCAGCATTTTGCAATTCTAATTGGCTTCCTGCCCCTTCCTTGTACCTGACTTTTGCAATATTATAAGCACGTTTTGCTACTTCAACAGTTTTCCCTTGCACAGTTACTAATTCCCATACTCGTTTAAGCTCCATTAATTTTGATTTGACATTAAGAATGGTGTACTCTTTAGCTTGCTGCAGTTGTTCTTCAGTCTGTCGAAAAGTTATAGTTGATTGTTCAACTGCATTTTTAGTTCTGTTTCCCTGCCAGAGGTTTATTGCAAAATTTACTCCAACAGTCATTGAAGAATAATTTTGGAAGTCCCACGTTTCAGATGAACCGGAATAAGAATAATTTCCGAAGGCGGCAATTGTAGGCCAATATTCAGATACATCGAGTTCGATGAAAGCTTCGTCAACTTGTTTTTTCAGGTCAAGGCTTTTTAAATCGAAGTTTGATTGCAGCGCTTCATTGATCAATGCTTCTTCATCATTAATACTAATGGGGGGGTATTCAAAATCGCCCTGTACATCAATAGATATTGATTGATCAAATCCAATCACGATTTTTAGTGCATCTTCAGATGACTTAAGCATATTTTCCATTTGAAGTAATACCGGTCGAATATTTTCCACACGAACTTCAGCTTGTAGATAATCAAATTCCGAAACCATTCCTTGATCGAAGAGCGATTTTACATTGGCAAGATTTTCCTGTGCATTCTGAAAACTTGATTTAGTTATTTCTAAAACTTCTTTAGCGATTAAAACATTATAAAAAGATTTCTGAACTGCAAGGACTGTCTTAGAGACTTGATTATTCAGCTCAGACTTTGCAAGGTTGTAGTAAGTGCCCGAAGCACCAATACCTTTAAAAACTGCAGAACTAAACAAAGTCTGAGTCAGAGTTAATTCAGTTTGATAATTATTTGAGCGCGAGAAAGATTGAAGCACAGAATTAACGGGTACAAATTTATTCTCATTTCGCGGAAGAACATTTTCATCAAATAAGATTCCATAGGTAGCATTTTTTAATAATGCACCAAAGTCTGGAAACGGTACTAATGGCTTTTTAATGAAATGTGAGAATCCTGCAGACAGATCAAGGCGGGGGAGAGCGTAGCCATAAGCTTCGTCCACTGCTGCTTCTGACTTTGCAACATTTAAACGAGCGATTGAAATATCTTTATTGTTTTTGAGTGCAAGACTGATAGCATCCTCAAGAGAAACTACTTCCGTCTGGGCTATCAGTAAGTTTGATAAAAACAAAAAGATGGGTAGTATTTTTAAGCATAATTGTGAAAAATAATTTTTCTGTTTATTCATCGAAAACTCATACATAATTCAAAAAAATAGTTAAAGTCAATAATCAATTCGGAAGCGGGAAGGAAAGAAAAGATATAATTTTTCTGATCTCCTCTGTAATTACTCCAGAATGTTAGAACCAAAATTTTTGTAAAG
>DAOLIQ010000096.1:0-6071 GCA_035328465.1 Ignavibacteriaceae bacterium
CCGGGAAAAAACCAACGAAAGAAGCATTGTACTGCGATTTTGAATAATTGCCATCAATTAGCTTTTGTGATGTTCCTGTTTTTCCACCAACCTCTACCTGCTCAAGTGATGCGTTTTTACCCGTGCCGTTTTCTACTACACCCTTTAAGATTGATCTAATTTTACCAGATGTTTTTTCACTTATGACTCTTCTGATTGTCTCGGGTTTATTTTCAACTAAATAATCAGTTTTGCTTTGATAAATTTTCTTAACAATCTGCGGCTGAAATAAAATACCGCCGTTAATTAATGCGCAGTATGCAGTGATCATTTGAATGGGGGTAACCGAAATTTCATAACCAAACGAGATAAATGCTTTAGTAATAGGCGACCAGTCGTTTGCTTTTTTTAATGAACCTTTAACTTCTCCCGGCAATTGTATTGAAGTAACATTTCCAAAACCAAACCCTCGCAGATATTTATATAATGATTCGCTGTCAATTTTTTGACTGAGTTTTGTCATTCCAATGTTGCTTGATTTTTCAATTACTTCCTTGACTTTTAATGAGCCGTTTGGATGTGTATCTGAAATGTTCACTCCCTTAAATTTATACTTACCATTTTCACAAAAAATATTTTCATTTTCCGTTATCAGATTTTGATCTAATAGTGCCGCAAGAGTGATGGGTTTAAAAGTAGATCCCGGTTCATAAGTATCGGTAATAGCCTTATCGCGCCTATCGTCATCAGAATATTTCCAGTATTCGTTTGGGTTAAAATCATTAATGTTCGCCAGTGCTAACACTTCACCGTTGTTTGGATCCATAACAATTCCAATAGCTGATGTCCCGCCAAATTCTTCTAATCCATCTCTTAATTCTTCTTCAAGAATTGTCTGGTATGATTTATCAATCGTAAGCACAAGATTGTAGCCGGAAGCAGGCGGAATATTATTTTCTTCATCAATAGATATTACCTTTCCAATTGCATCCCTTTCAATTGTTCTTGATCCATCAACGCCTGATAAGTATTCATTAAAAAATTTATCTATTCCGCTTACACCTGTGTTCTCAGGGCTAACATATCCAAGGATGTGGGAAGCAAGGTTTGAATATTGATAGACTCTGGTTGGGTCTTCAATCCAGAATAGCCCGCTATAATTAAGTTCTTTTAGCAGCAAAGATTTTTCAGCTGATACTTTTTTCTCAAGACAAATGTTCTTACCGGTTTTATTCATCAGCGACAAATAAAATGATTTCGACTTGCCCGTCACTTTTGAAAATTTATCTGCAATTAATTCCTTCTCCTTTTTGCTTGTCATTCTAAGGTCAACAAAGAACGAAACGTCGTTGTGATTGTAAACCAGAAGTACATTATTCCTGTCATAAATCATCCCCCTGTCGGCTTTAATTACCTCCATTTTAACGTGCTGCTTATCTGCGTAATAACCTAATTCTTCACTCTTAATTATTTGAATATCGGTAAGCTTAAAAATCAAACTGACGAAAACAGCAAAAACTAATAACACAATTATTAATGCACGTCTGTTATTCATATTTTTCCCTCAGAATCAAATTTATATTTTCGATTTTTTCAGAGTCGGCATAAACTAATTGTTGAGGCTGAGTCCTTTTCATAAGCCCTAAAGACAATGCTGCGGGAATAATGTTTTCAGGTGATGTAACTGACTGGAGCTCGGCAGTAAGGTCTATTTTTCTTAACTTAGCTGCATTTAATGATTGCTCCATTTTATCTTTTTCTTTAGTCATTTCTTCGTAATTAATTTTTAATCCAACAGCAAGTAAAAAAATAGCCGTTATCAAAAGGATGGAGGAAACAGCAAACAACAGAAAAGGTTTTGCGCTTTTTTTCATATTCTCTCAGCTACTCTTAGTTTTGCACTTCTTGACCGTCTGTTTGCAGCAATTTCCTCTTTAGAAGGAAGCAAGGGCTTCTTCGTAATTATTTTCAATCTCTTCACCTTGTCACATTTACAAATGGGATAATCTTTTGGACAAATGCAATCAATAGATTCGTACTTAAAAATATCTTTAACAATTCTATCCTCTAAGGAGTGATAAGAAATTATTACTAACCTCGCTCCGCTTTTAAGTAAGCTGATGGAATTAGTTAAAAATAACTTCAAGTTTTCAAGTTCGTTATTCACACATATTCTAAGCGCCTGAAAAATTCGTGATAAAGTTTTTACTCTAAAATTTTCAGGCACTAGTGATTCAATAATTTTAACCAAGTCAAAAGTTGTGACAAATTTTTTAACTATTCTTTGTTCACTAATTCGGGACGCAATGATGCGTGATTTTTTTTCTTCACCGAATTGATAAAAAATATTTGCCAGTTCGTTTTCAGGATAAGAATTGATAATATCCGCAGCTGTAAGGGTAAGATTTTTATCCATCCGTAAATCAAGTGATGCATCCTGACGAAAAGTGAATCCCGAATCAACATTATCCAATTGAAAGGAAGACACACCCAAATCTGCCATTATACCGTCATAAGATTTAATTGATTCAAGCTTAGAAATGATATCAACTTTTGAAAAATTAAAATTGTAAAGTTTGATTCTTTCGTCGGAGAATTTTTCCCGGCAGAAATTTAGAGCCTCAGAATCAACATCCGTTGCTATTACCTTTCCATTTTCATTTAGATGCGAAAGGATTTCTTTGGTGTGTCCGCCAAATCCCAGTGTTCCATCGAAATATATTCCTGCTTTATTATTGATTAAATAATCCATAGTTTCTTTAAGCATTACTGGTTTATGATGTTCATTCATTACATTGTCATCACTTTTTGTGCGATCTCCTCGAAAGTTTCGCCTGATTCTTTAATGTACTTTTCATAAACTTCAGGGTTCCAGAGTTCAATCTTTTTTAGTGCACCAAGTACCAGGACATCTTTTTTTATGCCGGCATAATCTAAAAGGAGGGGTGGAATCATTATTCTTGATTGAGAATCAAGCGAATCTTCATTTGCGAATTGTAAAATCATTCTAATAAATTTAGCGTGGGTGGAATCATACGGATTTAGAGATTTAAGCTTATCTTCAAGTATATTCCATTGGTCCATCGGGTAGACATCAATACACATAGCTCCCCCCTTCGTCATAACGAATGAATCGTTTGCTTCCGGAGAAATTTGTTTTCGTAACTTTGCCGGGATGCTTACCCGACCCTTTGAATCTACTGTATATAAATACTGACCTCTGAACATATCACCTTTCATTTGGTTTTTATCACCACTTTTCCCCACTACACCCCAAAATAATGGATTTTTTTAAGCAAAGTCAAGAAAAATCTTAAAAAAAGAATTTTTTTTTTGGAATAGTTTTGGATAGAATGGGATATACAGTATATCAAACTGAAAGTAAAACTGCCAGGATCCTATTTGGTAGGTCCTTCGGATTAACTGGTAGAATTAGTCAAATAGAGACAGATTAGCCATGGAGAAGGCTAATCCTTAAACATTAAAAACAGGATAGGACACCGGATTAATCTACAGCACCAAGAAAGATTGTAGATGTGATATTAAGTAAAATAATCATTTGCCCATTTTTTATGATTGGCTCTTATCCAGTCATTGACAACTTCTTTGAGTTCATTAGAAACCCGGCAATTTCTTAGTCCAAGTAAATCACCCCGCCGATATTTAGCTCCAAACTTTTTAATCTCTAATGTTGCTTCCTCATCATTATAGAAAACTTTATAATAATAATTTCTGCCATCCAAAACTTTGTCGGAATAAACTCGTATGCAATTTTGCTGCCTCTTCGACCATGAGACCAGTTCTCGATCTGTTCTTATCGCTTTAATAAAATCGCTGTCTTCAAATGGTGGGGTGGGAAAAGTTTCTAATTTCTCTTTTTTTTAGTAAGTATTATTATTTTTTTGGCAACATCAATTGCAGGAATGATTTCAATCCAGATATCAGCCTCTGCGTCAGATATAAATGCACGCCAAACCGGAAAGCCTGCTAAAGCTAATTTATAGTCGTCTTCTTTAAGTAAAAATAAATTTGATTTATCAAAAACTTCCAAAGGATTCATAAGATTGAACATTCTGTCAATGATTTGTTAAATTATTCTATTATATTTTTTAAGAGTGAATGAGGGAAATAATTTTAAGAAAATTTTTATTGAACAAGAAAAGAATTATCAATTAATTCTTTTTGTGTTTTTGCTTAGGTTTTGTAAATAAAACAATTCTTTTGCCAGCATTAATTCTGAAATATGATTCGATCCAGATGTTGCTATCGCGATATGATACAAAAGCTTTCCAAACAGGATAACCTGCTAAAACAAATTGATACTCTTCAGTTTTAAATTCAAATAGGTTGGATTTTTCTATTGAAGTAAATAATGAATTGGGTGAAGCAAGCATATAACTGCGCAGCTTTCAATTGAATGACTGAATCAGATCATATATTAAGTGAATTTGGATCGCAATGAATTTCGTTTTTTGAAAGTATGTCTATAAACGGTCATTATTTTATAGAAATTAGCCTTCCTCAATAAAAATCCCTAAATAAAATTATAAAAAGTATTTATTTACAATATTCTATCAATTCTTGTAAATCTCTGTAGCCCTGTTCCATTTTTAAGTTCGGAATGTTTTCAAAATTTTCAAGGTAGATACCATTTTTACCTTTAACATAAAGCATTAGTGTCAAGTTAGCAAAAAGTATATTTGAAATTCCAGGATTGAAATCATTATCGGGGTGAATCGATTCATTTCTATAGTAATTAAGTTTGTCACCAAATCTAAAATAATTATCAACTGAGTAGGCAATTAATTTTTGCTGTGATGTTGGAGTTTGATTTTTTTGAAGGCTATCGATAACAACTTTTTTGTGCTTTTTTAGAAAAGGATATCTCAAAGTCCCTTTTTCAAGATTCTGATTATAGTCTTCGAATATTTTTAAATCATTTTTATTGAATTCAACAAAAAGTTCTAAGCATAAATGATAAAAGTGAATAATCATTCGTAAAATTCTGTCAAAGGAAATATCGTGGGATTTTATTTGTAATAAAGAAATAACAAAGTCTAAGTTTGCCTTAGCTTCAAAAATCGGAAAACCTTTTATCGAAGCGAATCTTTCAATTATTGCTTTATGATTTTTCCAGACATCAATCAAATACTTTTCTGTGTTTACTTGGTCTAACAGCGCTTGAAAATTTGATTTAAACCAATCAGAGCCATCACTTTTTCTTGTGTCAAATGGTTTAATTATAAGTCCATTTTTAATTAATTCAGCAGTTTCAGAAGCCAAGTCCGGATCGTACTGATGTGCAGAATGAGTACATATTTTCGAAAGAGGGAATGTCTTAAAAGCCTCTCTAATTATTTTAAATCCAGAATCTCGTTGACCTCGTTTTAAATTTGAAGGTTCTGTAAAGTCAATATCTACAAAAAGTATATCATAATAATTTCTGCTCTTATCAGATTCCTTGATCATTTCAATAGCTTTTACATCTGTTTCACAAATTGTCAGTTCAAAATTATCTAAACCAAAAAATACAAGTTCTCTTTTGAATATGTCTCTCTTAACCTTTGAGTCTTCTGCTAATAATATTTTTATCTTTTCCATTTTACCTCTTTCGGAATTATTAATGTCGTGATGGTAATTCCTTTTTCGAGATCACCTTTTAAACTTGCAAACAATGATAATTCTTTGACCCATTTTTTAATAACTCTTAATCCAACTTTTGTTGATTTTGAAATATTGGGTTCAAGGGTGCTATCATTATTAAACCATTCTTCAAAATCAGGCGTGATAACCGAGTTGTTTTCAATCTTTATTTCAACTCTTTCTGATTGGCAAAAGATCGAGATAGACATTTGTGGGTTTTGTTCATCAGTATTTTTAAGTGCGTTTCTTAACAAATCTTTTAACAGCAAATCATATATAGTAGAAAGTTCTTTGTTAATTAAAACATTTGGTGAGCCAATTACAGCAATGTTAATCTTTGGTAATATAGCTTTGATTTTATCCTCGTGATCATCTGATGAAATACGAAGGGTACTTATACCGTTATAAATAGTTTGTAGCTGGTTATTGATGATATTTTGAAGATTCAC
>DAOLIQ010000096.1:6171-11619 GCA_035328465.1 Ignavibacteriaceae bacterium
TTATTTCGGTAAATAAGGCCTTCTCTTTATTCAGAAGATCAGATTGTTTCTCTCTTTCAATTTCTTTTAGCTTAAATAGTTGATTCTCTACCCTAAGTAGTTCATTCTCTTTTTTAAGTACATCATTTTCTTTTTTAAGTGTCTCTAAGTCTATTTGCATAATTAAGTATAAATTAAAATGCTTTTTTATCAGGATTTTTCTCGTAGTATTCTTCCACTTTTGATTTAAGAGTGTATTGGAATAGGTTACCTGGGTTATTCCTAATATTAAATATTGGCGATAATTTAGCTATAAGCTGGTTGCCCAATTTCTTAACGTCATCCAAAGAAGAGCTCATAAAGGAAATTGTTACATTCTCATCTAACCAATTTAGGACACTCGTATCATTGGGAAGTATGGCTCTAAGATTTTCAATAAATTCACTTGGTAAAAAATCACCTTCTTCAATTATAGCATTAAATTCCTTTGACAAGTCATTTACTGTTTTCACAAAAATAATAGGTCTTGTGCTTATATAATCAGCAGCTTCTTTTAATGGAAAATTTTGTCCTATATATGTAAAAACTAAAAAACCAGGCTGTTGCATATTGTGATCAAATTCTTTAAGTAAAGATTGTTTTTTATTTATCACTTTTGCTAAATACTCCAAAACATCAATTAACTCAACTAAGCCTGTTGCATAATTATATTTAAACCTACTTTCATCATTTTTAATTATTTCTTCTATCAAACTTTCACTAAATGGTTTTGGTATCCCTGCACTGGATGGGGTCCTATTTATTCTAAATGTTAGGCTCTTTAGTGGTAGAATACTTGGTACTTGCTTTTTGAGTTCCTTAATAATTTGACTTCTAATAATTTTTTGAGGTTCATAAGCAATCCCTCTATCTATCCAAACTTTTAGACCAACTTTAATTAAGGCATTGCTTCCATAAATTGAATCCGTTTTTGTGTAAAACTTGTCTTTATGATTATCAATAAATCTTATTAGGTTATCATAATTGTGAGCAATACCCACATCAGATTTATAATATGTAATATCTTCCAATGATGAATAAGTATTGTGTCTCAATGCATAATAATTAATAAAGCTATCTGATAATTTTTTTATCAAATCAGATACAGATACTTCTGGTTTAAGTTCTTCTAATAGGATTTCAATTTCGTTTAACCAAAATTTTTCAAGGTCTTCCCTCAACATATAGTAAACATCAATACCATCTGTTCTTGTTCCAGTTGAATAACTTTTCCAATATCTGCATTCAATTCTCGCTACATTTTCCTTTTCAGTGAATATTGATCGTCCAATTTTACTCTTAATATAATCCTCTAACAGTGGTCTCTTTTCACTCATCAACAACTCTGTTACAGCTTTTATTAATTCATAATTATTTTTTAAGTCAGATAATTCAGGCATTTTTTAATCTCTATTTAATAATTTTTCTGTTTCAAATATAAAAAACATTTTGCTTGTTAATATTTTGGCAACATTGTGGCAATTTTTATTCATCATATCTTAATCATAGTATTTTCTACCGCTCGAAAATTCTATTAAAAAAGAGTCTTTAGCTTTAAATCCGCCTGAACTAGTTTTTCTCAGATTGTTAAAACTAGTTGTAAATCTTATTGAAATTTTATTGGTATCTACAATTATAAATCTATCGTGGTTGACATTCTTATTTTTCTTCGAACTGTTGTATGTCTTGAAGTAACTGAATGTAATGTTTTTATTATAATTTTCTATAAACTTTTTAAATTTCTTTTGAAGAGGATTTGTATTACTTGGAGTACAATAAATTTCAAGTTCAGATAATTTTGGACAATTTTGAATCACTCCCCGGACGAAGGTATAATCATCATCATATACAAAATTATTAAATAAAAATGGGTCACAGAATTCTAACTTTTTTGCAATCTGTAAATAGGGTTTTAAAAAGTAATAATTTTTAAGTTCTTTACCTGGTGTAAATGTGATCGTTTTTGGTAATCGGAAAAGTCTGCAATCACTATCATACTCATTAGAATTAAATTTAGATAGGTCATAAAACATTAATTCATCTAATATTGCTGTTGAGTTACTTATTCCGATTTTATCCGGCGTTTGAGAAGTCACTTCAAAAAAATAATTCTCGAGTTGTGTTAAAGTTACTGGGAAGTATTTAATATTTCTTGGTCCGATTAAATCATCAAATATTCTTTTTATATTTTGATCATTAATACTATCTCGAATTTCTCTGAATTCATCTAACCATTTAGAACCCGATTCATTTTTATCTATATAAACCTGATGAAACTGTTCAAGATTTTCAGTAAGCTTGAAAAAGGATCTTTGAGACTTAACATTTACCCAATCATTTATTAAATCTGCAATAACCTTGGTATTTAGGGCAATAGGCTGCATCAATTTTTCCTCTTGATTTGAGCTTCTAATAATGTATAGGCAAGATCGGAAGCTTCATCAAAAAAACCATCAGGCCAGGGTTCTTTAAAGAAACCATTATCCTCAAGTTCCATTTCTTGAATTGATGTAATTCCAGTTTTTTCATCTTTGTCAAAATAGTATACTGCAACTCTATCTCTGTCAAGTTCACCTTTAGCGATTAGTACTTGAACTTTTCTTATAATATGTTCACTATGGGTTTCAATAATAAAATTGCGATTTTTTATTTGCTCATCAAGAAACACATTTACTAAATTTGCTTGTAAAGATGGGTGAAGATGTAATTCTGGTTGCTCAATAATACAAATATCTTGGCTAAATCTATCATAACCTCCTATAGTTGTATAGGCCTTATAAATAATAGGCAGTAACTGTTTAAATCCAGAACTTGTCTGTGAAAAATTTATTTTTTGTCCCTTCTCAATTAAGTATAATCCATAAAGTGAATTACCCGGTGATATTTGCTCAAGAATTATTTCTTCTCCTAATCCTAGTCTTTTAATATGCTTATTAATAAATTCTTTAAGTGTTTGTGTAACTCCCCGTTTTTTTAGCAGACCAAGTGTTGATCTATCAATGTACTTTGTTCTATCATCAAGATCATAGAGTAGCCCATAATAAATGTCCTTACCAAATTGCTCATATTCACATAGATAATTTGATTTAGGTGTTTCTCTGAGTGCAGGCACATATGAAATATTTTTGAATAAATAATTAATTCTTTGTGGTATTATATTATACAGAAGTAAAAAAGTATAAATAATACCTTTTATTAGTTTTTCTTTATCTACTTCATTTAACCCAAGCCAATAAACTTCATACTTTCCCGTTTTGATAACTTCCGATAAGACCATCATTAAAAGTTCAAACTTTTCTTCTATTGCACTATCTGCATAATTTTGAGAGAATATGGGTGAACCATACAATGAAGAAGAAAATAGATTTTTTACAAAATCATTTTTTGGGGGATCCTCAAAAAAAGAATATTCTATTATATTATAATCTTCGTAGGGTTTATTGGAAGTTTTTTTAAAGTAATATTTATAAATATACTTTTTGTTTGCATCTTTTAGTGTTATAGAATCTAAAGGCAATTCAAAAAGATTTTTTTGTTCAACAAAATTAAATCCGATAAAATATGTCTCAATTTTTGTAAAAACATCTGGGGCAGTTCCCGTTAACTCCTTTTCATACATGAATGTTAATTCACTAAAATATTGAATTATTTCAGCAGACATTTTTTTTATGGAATCCAAATTCTCATTCTCCAGAATTTTCGGATCTATTTTAATATCATCAAATTCTTTCCCATAAGTAATAAATCCAACAGGTAATTTTATTTCAAAATCAACCTCATTTTCTTCAAACAATTTCGTACTAATTTCGTTAAAAGAAAGAAATTCAAAATATTTCGATTTATAATATGATGTATTTACTCTTTCGTTTCTATATTGGTCAATTTCTAAATTAGCATTTTGGATAGTATGCGAAAGAAATAAAAGAGATTGTATAAAAGAACTTTTACCAGATCCATTTTTTCCGAAAAGAAATGTAAGCGGCTTTATTTCAAGATCGTTTATTTCCCTCAAACTCTTAAAATTTTTTAAACTAATTGATATATTATTTGATGACATATTTTATTATCTTTTTATAATTATTAGTGCAATTCTTTTATTACTAAAATACATCGCGAAATAAATAATATGAATTTCGCAACGTTGCCGCAATTTTCATTCTGCTATAATCAATTTTTCTTTTGGTGCTTTAATTCCATAAAACTTTGAACCTCTTCCGCCTTCGGATGAAATTTCAAAAGTTTTTGATATTGTACCATTACGTAAAGTGTTTTTTATCTTTTTATTCAGCTTTGATATATTTCCTCTGAAAGTATAAATAGACAAACCAATATTTTTCTTACGAATGCTTATTAACTCCATTCGGTTCGAATCAAGATCGGGAAAAAATTCTGCATGTATTTCTATTATTCTCTCAAGAAAATAATTAGAAGTATTAAAACCAGAAAACTTTTCTGCCCCCTTATCCGCGATAACTCTTTCAGCAAAATATTTGTAATATGTTAATTCTATTGGTGATAATACGATCTCAACATCACCAATTTTTAATCCCGGTCTTGAAACTGAAATAGTGGCTATGGGGATTAAATCTTTTTTCAGGTTATTAACTTCTTCTTTTAATCTTATTATTTTTGGGAGGGCAGTATCAATCTTAACAGGAATATTTTCTGATGGTCCAAACTTTGGATTTTTTACCTGAATTAGATTTAATCTATTTGTTTCGGAAAAGTCTCCGGATTCAGACAAAAGAATCCAGCAAACTTGCATTGCGGGTGTTCCAGATGAAATAGCAACTGTGTAATCTAACTCTTCAGACTTTGCAAGTTTATCAGTGAAATCCTTTAAGGTAAGATAGATTTGGTTATGGTCGGTAACATTCTTGATTTGCAATTCAATAATATCTGTTTTCTTGGCAAGTTTTCGTTGTTTGATTTCATCTTTTAAATAATTGGAAATTGCCTGATAGTCAAATTCTTTATCCCCAGATTTATTCCATAGGAGAATTACTTCATCAAACTTTTGATTAGCTAATGCAGTTATGATTGGTCCATCTTTTTTATCTTTTAATTTGCCCGCATCATTAGAGCCTACGAAGGTAAGGAGAATATGTTTTTGTTTTATCATTTTAATATTAATTATTATAGTTTAATTCTTTCCCATCAACTCTGCCGTTCAATTCACAAAAAGGTCTCTCAAAACATAAATATAATATCCGGTTAAAGATTTACTTCCAACCTTTGCGTGAAAAATAAAGATAGTTCAATTTGATTCAAAGATATGATTCTGAAAAATTTTTTTATAGTTACGGCAAAATTGTGTGACTTTAGAGTATATATTAATAGAATGATGCTTCTGAAAAATAGGTTTCAAACTATCTGTCATTCTCGCGAAAGCGGGAATCTGCTTAATATTCAATAGATTCCTGTTTGCAC
>DAOLIQ010000097.1:0-11448 GCA_035328465.1 Ignavibacteriaceae bacterium
GAATGTGTGGATTAGCGTTGAAAATAAAAAAGGCAGCTAAGTAAATAGCTGCCTTTTTTATTAAGAGTAAATCTTATTGAATGTTACTTCAACAAAATCATCTTTTTGCTGGAGGTGAAATTTCCTGCAACAATTTTGTAAACATAGATACCGCTTGCAAGTTGACTTGCGTCAAAAGTAAGTTCGTATCTTCCTGCTTTAACATTGCTGTTAATTAGTGTTGCTACTTTTTCACCGAGTAAGTTAAATACATCAAGTGTAACAAATCCATCCTGAGCGACAGAATATTTTATTGATGTTGATGGATTGAAAGGATTAGGATAATTTTGATCGAGTGAATACTCAACCGGTCCTAAAACTTCAACTTCAACTTCGTTTGAATATTCAAATCTGCCGTCGAAATCAATTTGTTTTAATCTGTAAATGTATTTTCCAGAAACTAAATTTTGATCAACATAAGAATATGTCTGCTGTTCGGTAGTAGTTCCATGACCATTCATATAACCGATTGTTCTGAACTGACCATCAGCGGATTTTCTTTCGATCTCAAACATCTGGTTATTGATTTCAGTGGCGGTGATCCAGCTTAGTTCAACATTATCCTCAAATGCATTAGCATTGAAGGAGGTTAGCTCAACAGGAACTGCATTAAGGTCAACGAATGTATAATCGTCAACATACATTTGATCTTGAGCTGTTGCACCGAAGAAATCATTACCAGCTAATTGCAATTGACCACCGCTGCCGGTTGCGCCTGCAGTCCAAGCCCAGGTATGAATTGAAACGTTGTTAAATTTGAATTCGGCAATGTCATTATCTAAATCTACAATAAGTTCAACAAGGTTCCAGGTGTTGTAAGGGAAAGTAAAAGAAGCAACGCCTGTTCCACCTGCATTCAAGCTGCCTTGACCGCCGGCGTTAAAGTAACATTCCATTGCCCATTCATACGCACCACCCGTGAAACCGGATAGTGTATTGAAATAACCATTTTTTCCTGTGGCTAAATACATGCGGAAGCTGATTGAATATTTACCGTAAGTTAAATCACCCATTGGGTGAACTTCATCATTGTTTTGTACAACAACAAATGAATTTGGGGCACTAAAGGATTGAGCATTAGAAACCTTAGCGTCTTCTGTTGCATTACAAGGTGATTCCGTCCACGTTGTCCAGTCAATAGGATTCTGGCAGGCTAACATCTGACCAGCAGTATAGGAATCGAAATTATCAGAGAAAGATAAATCAAGTCCTGGATCTGGTTCAGTTTTAAAACTATAAATTGGACCTGAAACGCTGCAGGTATCACCAATCTCTTTAACATACCAATAGTAATTAGTATTATATTCTAAAGGCAGGGAGGTAATGTTCCAGCTTGTTGATAGAGCACCCGATTGAACTAACGGCAAACTTGCAGCATTTGTACCGAAGTAAAGTTCATTAGTATTTGTGTTTGCACCATTCTGCCAGGATAACTGAGCTAGGTTGATTGAAACTTCAGTTGCACCGTCAGAAGGAGAAGGATTTGATGGATAGCCAACATCGCAGCCAGCACCAAAAGTAAAACCGGCAATTCTTGTTTTCCAGTTGAATTGACCATTTGATGGGATGTACATATTTGTGTACCAAAATGTATTGTCGACTGGGTCTACAGTCATCTGAGTATAATCACCCCACCTGGTCAAACCGGTTTGGGAGCCGTTACCCGCAATAATAGTTCCTTCGGCAACAGTCATAATTCCAAGCGGATCACCGTTTAATCTTCCAGTATATCTAATTTGAGGATGAATTAAACTACTTGATGCAGAATAACCTAAAGCGATATTGCCATTTCCATCCATAGCAATACTGCCCATCCAGCGATAGACATCATCAGCGGGTGCATAGGTACCTTCCTGGTATAAATTCCAACCAGCGCCGGTATCACGCAATTCCCACCACCTCATTCCAGCGCGTCCGGATCCTGCATTGACAGAAAGACAAGCAACCATAGATTCATGATCACCGAAGTTTCTGTACTGCAAACGGTTCATCATTCTGTCGGCAAGCATATCGAGGGTTGTTGTTGTTCCTAACTGAGGAGCTCTACCGGGCTGACTGTAGGAAGTAACGGAAATTAATGTCGGTCCTGTAAAAGTAGAGTTACCCGGGGTTACCCAATCAGCATGAAACTGAAATACTTCGAGATGATTTGTACCACCTGAGCCATATGCTTCTATAAAATAATTTGGGGTACCATCAGGAGGTAATGTTCCGTCACAATCTGAAGGCAGCAAAGAGCCGGTGTTTGTGCCGTTATTAAAAAGTATCATAGTTGCAGGAAGTCCTGCTAACATTTTTGTTCTATCAAAGGCAGCGGCTAATGTACCTTGATATTGACCTGAACCAGAAGCAAAACGATTAGCCGACATATAATAGCCATCACCCCAAACCCCAAATTTAGGATAGTCAGGCATTGAAGCAAATTCATAAGCGTAAAGGTAATATGATCCTGTTGGATCTCCTGTTGTAGATACCGCTATCATCTGATAGAAGGGGGCGGAAGGGTAATTTGGCAGTGCAAATTGTGTTACTAGCCATCTATCAGCTGTTTCATCATAAAGTACAATTGGATCGCCGTCATTTGAGCCTGACCAGGGTCCAGGTAAGCCGCTCCAAATTGTGTTAATATTTAATGGGCCAAGCAGAGATACTCCGCTTTTATTCCAAACTTGATAGCGAACGTTTACCATTTGAACATAGTGATTAGGTCCAACATCGCCGCTTGGATCAGGGGGGGCATAACCCTGTGCGCTGACACCGTCAAAATTTACCGTGATATCAGCCGGGTTGAATTGACCATTAAAATCCTGCAATACTCCATCCTCGGTATAACCGAAGATTTGATTAGTGCTTGTTTCGCGAACGGGGATTATTCCGTCCAGCCATGGAGAATTGAATGGTGCGGCATCAGGAGGTAAATCTCTCAGCGGAACTGACACTGACATTGCAACGGGTGATTTAATTTCATCAGGGAATGAAATTAATGACTGACCCATTGCAGCAGAAAAAGAGAAAACAAAAAGAAGAACAAAAAGGGAAACTGTGCTTCGAAGAGTAGAGTTGTACTTTGTCATTCGATAGCCTTTCTTGTTGTTGTGATGATTGATGATTAATTAAAAAAAATTTTTATGTATGAAAAACTTAATTACATGCTATAGCACAACTTAATAATTATTTTTAATAAAAAATATTTTTTTTATGGTCATCTTTACAACGGATTAAATGCTATTCGAAACACTTTGTTAATAAAGTTTTCGCCAAAATATAACTTAATATTTCTGATATAAGCCATTATTAAAAATTGTGACTAAAAATAAAACCAAATTTTTTGTTTGTCCCTTCCCATATCTTAATTTTAACTATGTCAAGTAAAAACATTTAATTTATTTTTATAGAATTTATAGTGATGAAAAAATCCTTAGCCTTTTATTTTCTTCTAATTTCATTAGTGCCATTAAATATGATATTCAGCCAAGGGAAATGGGTTTATAATTCAAGCCCGACCACCGTTCAATTAAATACGCTTTTCTGTATTGACAGCTTAACTTGCTGGGCAGCCGGAGATTCGGGTGTAGTTCTTCAAACGACTAATGGGGGGGCAGATTGGGTGCTGCAAGATCTTGGTGTGCTTGAAACAATCAGATCAATATTTTTTCTGAATGACAGTCTCGGTTGGGCAATCTCATCAAAACTTTCTGACCCTTATGGGAGCTATATTCATAAAACTACTAATGGCGGCAATTTGTGGCAGACTGATTATTTTCCTATAAATAATGCTTTTTTACAAACAGTTTATTTTATTGATTCTTTAAACGGATGGGTTGGCGGGAGCGGAAATCCTTCAACATTTTTTGGAACTACTGACGGTGGGCTGAACTGGAATATTCCCCGATTTGATAGTAGTCTATATTCCACTTTACCTGTTACCAGTTTTGAATTTTATTCCCCTCAATATGGATTTGCTTCAGGAGGTGCACACGATTTAGTCGGAGTAATTTGGAGCACTAAAGATTCCGGCAAAACCTGGCTCGCAGTACCAATGGGACCGGAACCGCTTCAGGAATTACGATTTATCGATTCTACTACTATTGTTGGTGTTGGCGGTGATTTTGAATTTGGTACCGGCATTGCAAGATCAACTAATGCGGGAGAAAGCTGGACTTACACCGAGCCGGGATTTTTTGGTGTTTGTACCGGCCTTTCATTTAGAACTGATTATGAAGGATGGGGAACCTTAGGACCTCAAAAACAATTTATTTTTTCGAATGATTCCGGTAAAACCTGGATTACAACCGGCACTGTTGATACTTTCACCGTGTATGATGTGGTATTTACTGACTCGCTGCATGGATTTGCTGTTGGCGATAATGGTGATTACTATTCAGTTACAAACCATAGGGGAATAATTTTAAAATATAAAGCTGACATTGATTCCACAGTTGAAGTTGCAGAAAATTATTCACTGCTTGATTTTAATTTATTTCAAAATTATCCGAACCCATTTAACCCGAGTACGAAAATCAGTTATCAGTCTTCGGCGGGGGGGTGGCAAACATTGAAGATTTATGATGTGCTTGGTAATGAAATTGCCATATTGGTAAATGAATACAGACCCGCAGGAAGATATGAGGTTGAGTTTCAATCCACTGTGAACGGTTCTCAATTAGCAAGCGGGATTTATTTTTACACACTAAGGGCAGGCGATTATTCTGAATCTAAAAAAATGATTTTGCTGCGTTAGATCTATTAAAAATCTTTATTTTTGAAACTTCGAAGTCCTAAAAGGGTGGGTATTATTATCCAGAGTAATAATGACGAAAAAGAAACAATTGTTCCAATTGAACTTCCGAAAAAACTTTTGAATAGTGCACCTGTGTAACCCATCAGAGCAGAGATATCAAAATTCAGGATGAATAAAGTTCTGGAGAGATCAATTGGATTAATTAGTATTAAAGCAAGTATAAATTTTTCTACAGGATAATCCTCCAATAAGTAAGCGGTCAAAAGAAGAAACCCGTCGAATAATATTGCTGTTACAAGCCAGAAAAATATTGAGAGACTTAATCCTTTAACTTTATCTGTAAGTTTTATCGAAATGAAAAAAGCAACCGCAATTGAATTAAAAGTGAGCAGCATTCCAATCAGCAGGAGAAGAGATAACAAACCAATACCGCTGTTGAAATCTGAAAACATAATAAATGGAATCAGAATTCCTGAAATAAATCCAATTGAAAGGGGGAGTGTGGTGCCAAGGAATAACCCCATGAACAAGGAGCTCCTTTTAATCGGTTGACACAAGATCATTTCTATATATTCTTTTGAATTGTAGAAATACATTGTTCCGAATATTAAACTTATCAAAGGGACAAGGTAAACAGTTAGGTTAAACAAACTGAGCAAAGCTTTTTGTGTGTTATTCTCGAAGGAAAATAGTGCATAGGATGTCATGAAGAAAAATGTGAAAAAGAATATTATCCATTTACTTCTGAAAACATTATTGAATTCAAATTTCAATATTTTCAATATTAATTCCATGATGCATATTCCTGTAAAATTCCTGCAACAGCTTTTTCAAGCCGAGTCTCGCCTTTTTCCAAAAGTAAATTCAGCAAAGAACCCTGATAATAAATTTTGCCGTCAAGCAGAAAAATAATTTCATCAGCAAGCTCTTCAATTTCACTCATAATATGGGAAGTGAGAATAATTGACTTACCTTCCTTTTTTTTTGCAAGCACAATCTCTTTAAATCTGCTGCTCGCAATTGGATCAAGCCCGGCAGTTGGCTCATCAAAAATCAAAATATTCGGATTGAACATCAGTGCAATTACCGCGCTAAGTTTTTGTTTGTTCCCGCCAGAAAGAGTTCGTATTGCTTTATTCAATTCACCATTCAGACCAAACTCACTAATTAATTTTTCTTCGGGATTACCTTTGCAATTCCTGAAATCTTTGATCATATTAATCACTTCTACGACGGTGAGGTTTTCAGGATAGCTTGCAATTTGAGGCATATAACCAATGTTGCTTTTGTAATGATAGTCTCCGTTGATTTTTTCATTATCAATTGAAACATATCCAAAATCCGATTTTACAAGTCCGAGAATAATTTTAATGATCGTAGTTTTCCCGGATCCATTTGGGCCTACAACTGCGGTAACTTTATCTTTAGATATTTCGGCATTGATTCCTTTCAGTACTTCAAGGTTATTATAAGATTTAATTAGATTTGAAATCGTGATCATAATCTTTGCTTCATAAGAGGTTGTTTGTCAACAAGATTGACTGGAGTAAGCGAAGGAACGACACTTTCAGCAACATCGAGCAAATCAGTGAAAAGGCTATGGATAAGTATCATTGAAACTTGCTGCCGCTCGACCAGTACTGAGAACATTTTTACAGGACGATAAGCCTCATCTCCAATTCCATTCTTGTCCAGATCGTAACCGTTATAATTGCTCCAATAATTTTCTTCGAATAAATTAAAATTTTGCGAGCTATTCGTTAGCACATCAAATGAATTGGCAATAAAATTATTTTCAGCGAAATAATTATCCTGCGAATTTGCCATTAACTTTAACGCCCAGCCATTTTGAATAAAATCATTTCGCTCAACAGTTATTCTGCTGCAGCCTTCGAGATACAAACCATTCGTGTTTTTAGTAAATGTATTTTCAGCAATCAAACAATCCGTTAAATCTTTCAACAAAACCCCGAATGAGGCTGAGCCCCAGTTATTGATGAATTTGTTTCTGATCATAGAAATATTTTTTGTGTACATCACCGCAACGCCGGCGCCGTTATTCTCAAAAGTATTTTCAATATAACTGCAGCTATCGGAGAACATGAAATGCAGTCCGTATCGCAAATTATTTTTACTGTAATTATTTTTAACAAGGCAGCGTTTTGAAAACTCAAAATAAATTCCATCGCGGTGGCCTTCTATTTCATTATTTATAATAGAAGTTCGTTCGCTGTACCAAAGATGAATTCCATTGCCTGCCATTGTTTCCGAAATCCCGTTTGCCTTTATTTTATTATTCTTAATAACAACGTTTGAAGATTTTGATAGATAAATAGCAAAAAAGTTATCAATAAAAATATTATTCTCTATGAGACAATCCTGAACATTATTTAATCTGACCCCTGCATTTTCTCTAAGGTAATTAACGCCAGCATTTTTTATTGTGAATCCTGATATTGACACTCCATCAGCATTTACAGTGAAAATCTCAGATTTTTTATTCCCTTCGATAACAGGAGATTCTTTACCAATCAATCTGATTGATTTATCTATCAAAAGATTATTTTCGTAGTAGATACCTTTGTTTACAATTATTTCATCGCCGTTATTTGCCAATTGAAGCGCTTGAGAAATGGTTTTTATTTTTTCATTTTGATCAACTGTAATTTTATTTTGAGGAAAGTAAAGGCAGGGGAAAAAAATCAGAATGACGATTAGTTGAGTTGATATTTTATTTGCTGATGTCATTATTATTCATCACTATAAATCTTCTTCAGCAAGTTTTTTTAATTCTCTAAAAGTAAGTTCAGATCCACCCTTACTTTTTTTTATCTCTTCTAATTTTTCTTTTGAAGAAAGGCAAAGTACATTCAATCCCATGGGACTTCTTAACTCATCGTTTTGTAAATAATATACTTGACGGAGTGCAATAAAATTATCAGGACTTGAAAAATCGCAAACCCATTCTGAATGAATTTCACTTTTATCAATCATATTTTCATATTCAAATGCGAACAGACATTCAATCGAATCAAACTTATATACTTTGCTTTTAACTGAAACAATTTCGGCTGCAAATCTATTATCGGTTATGTTCATCTTACAATATTCGCATGCATCTTTTCCATAATCTATTGGTTCAATTTCAGGCGAACAGCCCGGGACTATAGTTATAAACAGGAAAGCAGAGATGATTAATCTAATCTTCACTTAACTTTACTCTCCTGTTTTTTATTTTTTGAATTGATGAACAATGCAGCCGCAGTAAAAATAATAGAAGCAAAAATTATATAGGCTGATATAGCCGGCAGCGAAATAGCAGTTATGTTCAGCAGCTGTTTTGATCCTAGTAACGGAGGCTGGTATGTCATTCCTGGGACTTTTATTGGGGCTGTTAGATCAAGATTATGTCCATAATTATATTCCCAAATATAAAAATCATACATCCCGATTACCCCAAGAATAATAAATAATATTAGCCACGTAATGACAGATTTATTATTCCCTTTGACTGCATTAAACAAACCGAAGAGAATCATAAACGCTATTGCATACGGCATAATATTTAATTCAGGAATATCATCGGGGTTTATTTTTGCCATACCGATATAATGATTTAAGCCGTTAATATTTTGTAAGTCATTTTCTTTTAATCCGGTTATTTGATCTAACCAAATTCTTAAACCGATTCCTTCAGGATACTGCGGAGCCTCGAGATTTATATTCCATAACGGAAAAAAATATGTGAGCACAAGTATTAGTGAAGCAAACAGTAATATTTTTTTTGAGAGAGAGTTCATTTTAATTTTCCTTCAGATTATTTGATCATCGTCAGGAGCATTTTTGTTTTTTGCAGGGCAATTAAACCGTGTGGAATATCAGGAGGAAGGAGAAGTATTTCCCCTTCCTCAACTGTAAAAAGATTTCCACCGATCGTTATTTCCATACTACCTTCAACAATATTAATTAATGCTTCGAAGGGCGATGTATGTTCACTAAGAGATTCATCCTTATCGAAAGCAAACAAAGTGACATTGCCGTTTGGCTTTTTAATTATTTGCCGGCTTACGATAGAGTTTTGCTGATATTGAATCGCATCTCTTAGTATTTCTTTTTTAGTTTCCATGAAATCAAGCTAATTATTTTTTTTCAGTGTTTCCTAATGAATACGACAACTGAACATTTGAATTTTGCGGAGATACTCTTACATATCCCTGCATTTCCTGGTGAAGTGCTGAGCAGAAATCTGTACAATAAAATGGGTATATACCAAATTTAGTTGGCTTCCACAAAATTGTTTTTGTTTCACCTGGCATAATTAGTAATTCGGAATTGTTCAGCCCTTTAACGGCGAAGCCGTGCGGGATATCCCAATCCTGTTCAAGATTGGTCACGTGAAAATAAACATTATCACCAACTTTAATTCCTTCAATATTGTCGGGGCTGAAATGACTTCGCATGGCAGTTAAATAAACGTGAACATCGTTTCCATTCCGTTCAACTCTTGATTCTTTTTCGCTTCCTGTTTTATAAGGGTTTTGATTCGCTTCAATCTTATAAAATTTATTACTGTTCTTCATAAGAAGTTCTGAAGGGATTGCCTGGGCATAATGTGGTTCGCCAACGGTGGGGAAGTCAAGCAGCAGTTTCATTTTGTCGCCGCTAATATCAATCAATTGAGCTGATTGACATATCTCCGGTCCTGTTGGTAAATATCTGTCTTTAGTAATTTTGTTAAGTGCGATTACGTATTTTCCCCACGGACTTTTGCTGTCGCCGCCGGGAATACACAAGTGACCAATAGAATAATAAGTTGGAATACGATCAACAACTTCCCATGTTCCAATTTTCCATTTAACAATTTCTGAAGAAATAAAAGCTGAAGTGTAAGCGTAACCATTTCCGTCAAACTCTGTGTGCAAAGGACCGAGTCCCGGATCTTTTACTTCTCCGGCAACTACAGCATCATATTGAAGGATAGGAATTCCATTTATCTCGCCGTCAAATTTTTTCTCTTCGATTGCTTTCAAGAATTTTGTAAATGAATGAACAGGAATTACAGTTGCAAGTTTTCCTCCTGCAACAATGTATTCGCCGGTAGGATCAACGTCAACTCCATGAGGAGATTTTGGGGTGGGGAGATAATAAATCATGCCCGGGCAGTCCTTAGGATCGAGAACTTTTACCTCATTATTTTTCGTACTGATGGCAAGATGTTTATTATCATCGTAGTAATTACGATAGTATTCAGCAGAGTAAGTTTTGGCTTTCCCTTCTTTCACATATTGCTCGGCAAGTTTCCAGTTTACTGCTGCAACAAAATCTTTATCATTTTGTGAAGCATTTATTTCAAGCAAAGTATTTGCCCCCTCCGAGTTATAGCTTGTAAAGAAAGCCCAGTCGTGCGAAGGACCCTTACCGGCATGAGCGAGATCATAATTGAAACCCGGCACCAAAATCTGGAAAGCAAGATTCATCATTTCGGTTTTGGGATCAAGATGAATAAACGAAATTGTGCCCTTAAAATTTTCTTTGTAAGAAGCTATTGGTACATCAGCATTTGGAATTGGTACACTGAATCTTGTTGAGGCAACAATGTATTCGGTATTCTCTGTAACAAAGGGTGATGCATGATTGCCAGCGGAGTTTGGTATCTCAATTATTTCTTTTGTCTCGAAATTTTTCAAATCAATTCGTGCAACGCGAGGAGTATTGTTTGCGTTAATAAAAATAAATCGCCCATCAGGCACTCCATCCGTCATAGAAAATTCAGGGTGGTGGGCGTCATCCCACGGATTGAAACCGTAAGAAGTATTCAGCATTGCTTTTGTCTCTTCTGAATAGCCGTAACCAGTTTCCGGATTTTGAGAGAAAACAGAAATGGTTTTGAAATGTCTTCCGGAAGGCAGACCATAAACAGCGATTTGCCCGCTGAATCCGCCGGAAGCAAACAAATAAAATTCATCATACGAACCGGGCGCTACATAAACTTGTGAAGCAACATCTCCGCTGACAACATCTTTGGATTGCTGACAGCCAAAATAAATAACAGCTACTGCAATTAAAGATGAACCTATTAAAAGCCATCTTTTGATTTTTGGATTTTTCATAATGAACCTCTCGATGATTTAAGTTTAGTTAATTATTTACCGACTTCTCTGAAATATTCAAGAATCGAACGTGCTTCATCAAAAGTTAGGTTTTGATTTGGCATCTGAGTTAAATATTGAGCTAAAAGTTTTTTAGCTTCAGGATGTTTTTTATACATCTCTTCTGGATTTGTCATCATATTTATAATGTATTCGGGAGTTCTTCTTTTGATTACGTCACGTTGTGCGGGACCAACATATTTTTCATCAAGCTTATGGCAGGAAGCACATTTTTGAGTAAAGATAGTTTCTCCTTTTTTAACCAATGCCGGGTCAATGGGACCAAGCTCTAATTTTTGCTTAACAGGTCCTATTCCATTTTCCATTTCAAAATCCGTTAACCCGTTTGGATTAGTATTTACCGTTTTTGTTTTGTTGAAGTTTGCAGCTTCGTCATTTCCCGAATCACCGCAGGAACTAAGAAAGAAGCCAAATACTATCGCAATTGAAGTATATGACAGGCTTTTAATTATTTTTACCATTTATTTTTCCTTATTGATTTTTTAAAATATTTCTTAA
>DAOLIQ010000098.1:0-11360 GCA_035328465.1 Ignavibacteriaceae bacterium
AATTCAGTAAAGTCAGATTTTATTAATTTATAGTCAAAATGCTCAAGCAAATTATTTGCAATAATACATTGGGAAAGAATGTTGCCATTAGAGAGCCCTACAGCTCTGTTACTATTCGGCAAAAAAATAGCTAAATCATCTATGTTTTTTTTATTGATATAATTAAAGGGTATTTTTTTAGTAAGCTGACTTGAGGTGAAATCTAAAAAAAGAAAAGGGGTATCGTTAGAATAATAATCTGAAATTCTGGATACAATAAAGGGATTAACCCTACCGAATTGTAAAGGCGGATTACATATTGTCTCGTTTATTTGTATACTTGCTCCATTTGATAAAGAGATTTCATATTTATGTAAATTAGTAGTAATCATTTCAATTAAATTGGCCTTTATCGTTACATAAGTAATCGTCAATTCTTTTTGTAAGCAGTATAATGCAATCTGAATATGCCATTTCTGGATGCGAAGATTCAATAATAGGATTTTTTAACAAAGGAAGCAGGCAATAAATATCATTATTTTTATCATCATTGTCAATTCCCCAACAAGCGGACACTCCTGGTAGTTCCCTTTCTCCAAGTAGATCAATTAAACTATTTGCGATACTCCATTGATTTTTTAAGTATTGCTTATTATTAACTGCAAATGATAAATCTGAAAAAGTACCGCAGACTTTATAATATATTGCTCTAGGGAAATTTTCTATTCCTTGAAGCCTAATATTATTTAATAAGGAGTATCTATCTTCTAAATTTAGATTTAAACAAGACATAATGCTACTAACAATATTAAATTTGTCTTCTTTCAAATTGCACCACTTTAACGCTAAACTATGTAAGTAATCCCAATCTTCAGTATTTGGAATTCCTAAAGTATTGACCTTTTCTGAAATCAACGTTCCATCAGCCATCATTTGGATTATTCCAGAATCATTTTTTTCTGGTAATGCATTTCCAAAATCTGATACTATTTTCTTTGCTAAAAAACCATTGATAAATCTTGCTGGCTGATCTAATTTGTCTTTACAATCATATAGCTGATAATAAATAGGTAATTCTATATTCTTGTTTTCGCAGAATGCTATTAGCTCTCTTAAAGACAGTGGCCTTAAATTATACGTTTTAGGCAAAGAGATTATTTTCTCTGGCTCATAAACAATTTTGAACTTTGATGATGATTCGCTTTTGATCTTGGACCCAAAAATTTCATTTTTTGTTATAAGTATGTCTTCGTCCCTAAAATTTACATGCTTGATTTTATTGAATATTTCAATGAAATCCAATTCTATTCTTTCGTATTTTAATTCTGCTTGATAAGCATAATACAATTTAGCATACTTCTCAACATTTATGGTATCATAATCTGTAGCATATAAATAAGAGACGCCATAAAATAATAACCTGTTAGTGACAGAAGATAAATGCCAGGAATTAAAAAATTGTTTTAAATGATAATTTGCTTTTATCGGGTCTCTACATAAAATTGCCAAGTAAGAAATTCTTAAATCGTAATTATTTTCCAGGTCGTTAGCTTTTTCAAGCAATTTTAATGCTTGCTTATAATCTTTTTGAAACTCTGATACTTTTGATGAGTATACAAAATATCTGATCAGTATATATTCATTGTCTGACATTTCGAAATATTTCTTGTACCCTTCAAGGATTGTTGATGCTTTTTTGAATTCATTTTTGTAAATAAGGGAACTTAATAAACAAGGGATAGCTACTTCAATTAGAATATCAAATTCCTCATTTCTATTTGCTACCTCAAAAATTTTGGCTGCTACTTTATCTAAATAATATAAATATTTTCTATTGATAACAATGTTATTTAACCATGATTGAAGAGCTAATGCCCAGTTGAAATGATACTGGGATTTACTTGATAGATCATATTCCCGTATGGTTAAATGCGCTAACCTTCTCGCCTCAGAAAAATCTCCAATATGGTTATAGATTTCTCTAAAGCAACTAATAAAAAAAGAGATGTTGGCATTCTTAAATTTGTGGTATGAAGCTAAGGTAGTAGCGTCAGATGCACGAAGTAGTTGTGTGTGATAATCGATATTGTATTCACCACAAAGTAAATACTTAAAGAATAAATAATTGTTAGATAAATCAGAAATGTTTTTTACATTTCTGATGGTTATTTCGTTTTCGCATATTTCGATTGCTTTTTGTATATCTGAATAACCACTGTAATCGTTCTGTCTAATTTTGATATCTCCAATAAATCCAAGAAAGTATGCAAGGTTCTCTTTGTCGTCAAGAAATTGTGCAGCTTTATAGGCAAATTCTAAAACCTGCTTCTTTAATTTCCAAAATGCTATTTTATGTAAACCATAGTATATTTTCTTTGAAAATTTAATAAATTCTTTGTGGTTAGCCCTATTAAATTTCCATTCAATAGCCTTTTGTACATTTTGATAATCACTTTTTACAACTGAAACATTATTCTCTATAATATCTAAATAATACTGATGAACTTTACTCTCATTTTCTGTTAAATTGACACTTCGTTTTTCAGACCCAAATTCAATGATTAAAGGGTGTAAATAAATTCTTGTTTCAGTGCTAAACCCCTCCAACCTATCAATAAGAGAGAGCTTTTTTAATATACTTAAAATATCATTTACAATTTCATATTTATTGGGACTTGAATCTTTAGTTTCAGATTTTAAATCAAGAAAGAAATTTTCCGGCAATAGATCTACTAATGCTGTAATGTTGAAATTTGACTGAAACAATGTCATAAAAAGAAAAATTTCTTTTTGCTTATCATCTAATTCATTTAATGACAAATCAAAGCATATCGAAATATTCCTTCGACTTTCTTCAATTTCTGTTGAATTTACATTCAACAACTTTAGTCGCTCATTGCTTTCTTTCCATTTTTTTATATAATCTGAAAAAAGAATTCTTTTTTCAATAATATACATTGATGCTAATTTTACTGCAAGCGGCAAATGACCAACCAGATTACATATCTCAACTATAGACTCTTCTGAACCATAGTGCACATATTTTTCCCCAATTATTTTTTTAAATAGTGAATTGGATTCGTCAGGTGTTAGTCCCCCTAAATTTATTATATGAGAAGATGAAGGAAGCGTTAGTTCTTGCCGACTTGTTAGTATAACTGAAAATCCAGTCAAAATATCTAGTAGAGGTCTAATAAGAGTATCGAGATTATTATCGGCATTATCTAAAACAAACAACAGCTTGTATTTTTTAAACTCACGTTTAAAAAAGTCTATTTTTTCTTCAATTGATGGCAGCTCATTAATTGTATTTTCAATCTTTGCAGCCCTACATATTAAAGTACTAAACCTGGAAATTATTTTATCCAATTCATCATCTCTAACTCTATACCATATGATACCATCTGGAAATAGATTTTGCCTTTTAATTTCATGTACTGCTTGAATAGCGAGAGCTGTTTTTCCAACACCACCTAAACCAAATATAAAACTCTTGATATGTAGTGTTCTATTATTCCTAATACTCTTTATTATTTCTTTGAGTTGCTTTTCTCTACCGATAAAGTCTTTATCTTCTTCATAGGGAATATTATCAATGTTTAAATACTGTTTAATTTCTTGCTCTTTAAATGTGGTGATTTTCTTTAAGAGATCTAATGAGTTTATTATTGAATTTTCAGTGATTATGTTATAAAGATCAGTTGTGCTTAATAATTCAGGAAATGAACGTTTTAAATCTAATTTACTATGCAGTTTCGAATTAATATCTTCTCGCCACCAACAATATGCGGGGATATTAATGTACTTTTTAAGAAGCATACTTACTCTATCAATTGTTCCTGTTTCCAAATGAGCAGTTCCATTTTGATTAGTGATTAGATGAAATTCTTTAGCCCCTAAATCAATAAGTTTATCAATTTTCTTAGATTCTCTTTTTAATATACCCTCAAGCCACTTACATAAATCAAGTTTATTATCAATTTTTCGAATAAATTTGATCTGGAAAACTATAAATTGATTGCTTGGGTAATTCTCAAGGAGTTGAATTGCATCTCTACCACCATCCGGCTGTCCAACAGGAAATACTTTAATTTTCGGATATTCTGTATTTAATAGTGCTTGGCAGAATTCTTGAAAACGTTCTGGATTAAGATTTTCATAATTGTAGTCCATTCGCCTAGTGATAATTTTATATTGAAATTTTCCTCAAAAAATAATACTATGAAATAATAATGAAGAGTATAAAATATCAGCACCATAAATTCATCAGCACTCTTTTAAGAGAACATGTAAATAACTCAAGCAATAAGCTTTGTTACCAATAGTCCAGTTACCATTGCAAGACATAAACTAATCAGAGTACCAATTAATAAGTATTCAGTTTTTTGTTCTGGACGGTCATTTTCACTAAAACGTAAAATGCTTTTGGCCGCAATTAATAACCCAATAGCTTCATATTGATTTTGCAAGACAAGTATTAATATAACGAGGCGTTCAATAATGCCAATCCATCTACCACCATTCACAAGTGCAGCAGAATTATTAAGACCTGTACTCCACTTTTTTGTTAATTCACCAATCATAAAACCTGCCGGTAATGATAAAAAGACGAATGCTGTTGATACTATCCAAAAGTCAGCGTTGGAATTGATATTATCCCAACTTGTTTCTATATCCGAAGATTCATAAAAAGTAAAATACCAGCAACCTACAATGACCAAAAGATGTAGAATCTGATCAATAAAAAAATATTTTGGTTTATCATCTTGGAAAGATTTCCATCCGTCAATCAGCGTGTGAGTTATTAAAATGATTATAGCAACTATCCAATATTGCCAACCAATAAGAATCCAAGCTAATAGTGCGGTTATAAAGGTGTGCAAGTACAAATAACCGGAGTAAAAATGTTTTACTTTCCGATCATCAATCCACAACTTACGCTGAAGTATGAAGTCAGTGAAAAGATGCGAAAGAAACAGTTTTGTTAACCAAATGATTTCTGTATTCATTTTGTTTTTTTGATTTGAGCTATAAGCTGTTGATAATTTTCCAGTAGATCTACAATATCTACCCAATTTGCTGAATGCACATGTTTATTAACAGTAGCCTGTGATTTTTTTAGTTTTTTTGCGGCCTCTATTTGTGTGTTATCTAAAAGTAATTCAAAAACTACTTCTGCCTGTTTGGAAGTTAAGCTAGTCAAAAGGTTATCAGCAAACCTGGATATAACTTCTAAGGCAACATTGATTGATTCACTTTTTGATCGTAATATTAATCTCCTTCCTGTTTTATTTATATAATCGAATGCCCGTCCAGACTCAATAAATGCATCTCCTTTCTCATCATTTAATTTCGTAACAGTAGAGCTATTTTCTGCAATTCCGATACTAGCCCGAACATCATGCAGCAAGGAAATTCTTCGTGCCGCTGTTCGTATCTGGAATATTATTTTCAATGCATTTTCAGGTTCATTCATATAGACCTGAAAACTATCGCCTCTATAGAATTCGTACTTGTATGGTTTTAGAATTGAAACAAACGTGGCTATTAGACTCTTTTCAGATCTCTGGGGAAGTAATGTAGAATTTACAATATCTGCTGTAATAACCGCACTTAGTGCCATTATAGTTAATTTTTCCAAATATAGCCTAAAAAGGCGAATTTCTCAAATTATAGCCTAAAAAGGCGAATTTCTAAGATTATAGCCTAAAACAACGAATATTTCGATTCTAGTATGGACAGGAATTTTAGTTGAAAATGGAAATTGTGTATGTCATAACATGTCACTATTCAGAAACTAAATCAATGGTAATGTAGCCTAATTGTGCCTTAAAAAAATAAGTTACAGCATAAATAGAAAAATAAATCAATAAAGAGATGACATATAAAAACTAAAAAAACTGGGATTAAAATGAATAGTAATTTTGATACACAATATATCAGTAATCATTATCACGAAAAGTATAATTCATGAATACTCCCTTTAATCCGGTATCAACAAGTGGCATAGGCCTAAAATTAGAACATTATATTCAAGCATCTTATCTGGCTTCTCTGCTTTTAGATACACCTCACCCGTTTGAAAATGAATTGGCTGTAAAGGAAATTAAATTTCAGGCTAAACTTGAAGCCAACACAGACGATGTAATTGTTAACTTTTCTAGTAGCGATAGAACATTAAATCATTATGTTCAATCTAAAAAAGGATTTGAAATAAATGAAAACAAGGTGTTTTATGAAGTTATCGAAGCACTATGGGCAGATTTTAATAAAGAGGGATTTGATAAAGAGAATAGCAAATTTATAATTACGACAGATGTATTAAGTAGGCCTGATTCCGAAGATGGATTACTAGTGCTAGAATGGGCAAGATTTAGTAAAGATTCGGCTGAATTGTATAAAAAATTAAAAAGTAACAAAAGGAAGTTAAAAAAATATAATTACTTCAAAGCTGCCATAAATAAAGCAAACAAAACCGATGTTGATGAAGAAATAATATGGGCTTTACTAAAAGCTATTTATATAAAAAAATACGATTACCTGGAATCCGGGAGCAAGGATAAAGAAGTTCTTAAATGGTATTTGAAGCCGTTTATAAAAAATAGTAGTACTCCAGAAAATGTGCTTCTTACTTTAATAGAATATATTGAAACCTGTAATCAGCATGGAGCAACAATAAATATTGCGAATGTAGCAACACACATAAAAGATCTTTTTGACCTTTCAAATTCAACAAGAATTGGTGGTGAATTAAGAGAGCTTATGAAGAAAAGCCGTGGCCAACTCCAACATGCTATTGAATATGAAATTGATGGTTTGCATATTGACAGAACAGAATATCTAACCAAAATCAGTGAACTTATAACAGAAAAAAGGATTGTCCTTATTAGCGGAGAAGGAGGCGTAGGGAAATCTGGGTTGGCAAAAGAATATTTGGAACAAGTGTATAGAACAGAAGGTGGGTGTTTGTTTTTTAAGGCAGACCAGTTTGACCAGACCTCCCTTGCAAATTCACTTTCGAATTTGGGAGTGCATTCAGACTTTGAAACTTTACTTTCTCAGTGGATCCTTCTACCTAGGCTGATTATTTATATTGATAGTTTTGAAAAATTATATGAAAGTGAACATAAAGAAGCCTTCCTGGAGTTTCTAGGAAAGATAAAGGACTTCGAAAATGTAAAGATTATTGCCACGTGCAGAAATTTTGCAATTGAGACATTAAAGGTTAAGTATAAGTTATCAAAGGAAGAGATTGGTATTTTACCCCTTTCGCCATTGTCGGAGGAGCAGCTGGCAGAAATTGCAGAGAAAAAACCGAAGCTTCTGAAAGTAATTGCAAATCCAAAATTAAAAAAACTCATCACTTTACCTTTTTATTTAAATATTGCGAGTCAAATAATTGACTCAGTAAGTAATGAAGAAGAGTTAGATGAAAGAAGTTTTAAACGAGCTCTTTGGGAATTTATCATTGAAAAAAAGGGTTCGGGGAGATTAGGAGAAAGCAAGAAAAGAGCAAGTATATTTTCATCAATTGCAATAAAAAGGGCAAAGGAAAAAGTGCCTTATAGTAAACCAGAATCGAGCGCAGATCTAGAAATACTAAGCAACCTTGAAAAGGACGGGTTATTGCTAAAACACCCAGAATTTGAAGCTTATGCACCAGCACACGATATATTCGAAGATATTGTTGTGATAAATCTCTTAAATGAATCTTTTCAGAATAAAACAAACAGCATTAGTTTTTTAGAATCTATTGATAATAATCCTGTGTTCAGAAGGGCATTAAGACAATGGATACAGGAACTTATACTTCAAGAGCCGACTCAAGCTAAAATCTTTCTTAAGGAAATCCTCCCTACTTATAATGAAAGCAATTCTTTAATTGATGAGATTATTATAGGCATATTAGGATCTGACCATGCATATAACCTTATAAAGCAAAACATAGATCTATTCCTAAAGGATAATTTAAAACTTCTTCTTCGAGCGTTGCATTTGCTGAAAGTGGCATATGTAGTACCATATGAAGGAGAACATCCTGAGCGAAAAATTAAGACCGTAGGGCCAGGTTGGACAGCTATACTGAAAATTATAGATGAATATTATGAAGAGGGTAAGGTTTACTTTCCTGTCATTCTTGTAAGTCTATTGTACGATTGGACACTACAATATCAAGTAGGCGATGATGTTCCAGAGGAGGGAACGATAGTTGCCAAATATTGCTGGCAACTTTTAGATCAAAAAAAAGGCGATTACCGTTCTGATTCAAGAAAGAAGATATTGGAAATCCTTTTTAGCGTTAGCTCAGTGGCAAGAAAGGAAATTGGTTTTTTTTTAATGCAAGCATTAGAGAGTAGAAAACTAAACAAACCTATTAATTGGATTGAGAAATCCTTTTACCAAGACCTTTTTAAAATGCTTTTGGTAGACACATTCAGGTGTGTGAATGTCCATAGATTTTTCCCGGAAATAATTATTGAATTAGCTAAGTTGGAATGGTATAAAGATAAAATAGCAGATGAGTATGATACTGATTACAAGGAACTAAGTTTTGGTCTTAAAGAGTATCCTTATAAATATTTTAATGCAAGTGCTTTTCAAACACCGTTTAGGTATTTATTCAGATTTCATGCAACCATTGCAATGAAGTTCCTTTACGAATTGTGTAATCGAGGAATAGAGTTTTATCGAAAAACTACTTATGCTACACAAAGCAATACTTTGGAAATTGAAATTCTATTAAAAGATGGAAGGATAATAAAACAATGGGGTGACGCAAGCCTGTGGTCCACTTATAGGGGGTTTGGAAATACTCCGGATTTAATCCAATCAGCTTTAATGGCATTTGAAGTGTATTTGTTTGAAGCAGCTGAAAAGGACGAGATTCCTCCGGAACTATTTGAGGATGTACTACAAAGTAGTACTAGTGTATTGCTGACAGCTGTACTAGCATCTGTCGCAATCGCTAACCCTTTTGCTTTTGGAGAAAAAATAATGACTTTGTTTAAATACAGAAAGTTTTTTGCATGGGATCTTAACAGATACACTGATGAATTTCATTCAAGCCACACGGCAATTGGGAACGAGCCATACTACACAAGAGAAAGGTATCTATCTAATCAGTTAAAACACAGGAGAAATAACCTCGAACACCTGGTCAGTAAACTCCAATTCTTTTATCCAGGAGTTGTTAACTCGATAATAGATGAGCATAAAAGTAAAGCAGATAAGAATGATCATTTATGGGCACTCGCTTTGGTGAGAATGGATATGAGAAACACTATTCCAGAAATCCAGGAAGAGGAAGGGCTTGTGATTTTTAATCCAAAACCTCTACCGGAAGAATTGCAAGATTTTATTGATGAGGGTAAAGAGGATAAAATGCAGGATGCTGATGGGATCAGTGTTTTTTTATGGACTGAGAATGCAATTAAAAATGAGCTAGAAAAACCTGCTACCTACGAGGATTGGAAAAAAAACTATGAAAAACTAAAGACGATCGATTTTGATAAAATATTTGTTGCGCACAATCCTGATAAACGATTAGCTTCATTGGCTCTCAGAGACTTCTTAGATCAATTATCTGCAGAGGAAAAAGGATATTGCGTGTCTGTAATTGTTGCAGATATTCAAATAAAAATAAAGCAACTCAAATCGGGCCGTTCCCATAGTTCAATTGACATACTTAATGAGTCCAATTTTGGTGTGCTACCCCTTCTTTTAAGGGATGAACTTAAAGACTACATAGATAAGGAATTTATTAAGATAACGATTATCGATCTTTTAATTCTCCTTCCACCAGAAAATAGAAATCACCTTATTTTTGGAATCAGGACTTATGCCTGGAATATTGATCCTGCTTTTGGAAATGAATGTTTCCAGACCTATTTGAAAACTTCAAAAGAGCCTAGTGTAGGAAGGCAAATGTATCACTCCCATAACCTTTCGCCAGATGATTACAATAAAGAGGTAGATACCAACTTAGAAAGATTAAAAAGCAGTGGAAATATTGCTATTTCAGATATTAATCTAGAAGAAGATGATCGAGTAAAGACAGTCCAGGCCCTTGAGTTAATTCCTTATTTATCCTTGAATTCAGAATTTCGGGAATATTTACTACACGTTATAGAGCAAATTGGGAATCTAACAGACCTGGATGATCATGAATATTCTGATTTTAATGACAGGGTGCAAATTCTTATTGCGAACTACTTCCTTAATAATTCTGATGATAACTCACTTAAGACCTTACTTACATTATTGCAAATTTGTGAAAAGCAGTTTGAGTTTGTTATGAATACTTTTAAGCATTTGGTTTGGTATGGCCACGATAAAAAGTATCCAGAAGAACTTTGGTTTCATTTAGCCTTTTTGGTTCAATATGCCTTAACTAAGTCGCCTAAGATCGGATTTATACATGCAGCTTTACTTCAACCTTTACGAAACCCAGAGGGTTGTATAAAACTTAATGAAAATGGCAGTAACAGAAACCTTCATGAAGTATTAATCTCTGCGTATGGGGCAGATAAAAACCTTATTGAAGCTGTATTTAAACTTTTAGCAGGCGTTGGAACAGTTTATCAACCTGTTTCTCTTACCTGGCTAATGAAGGCACTGCCTAATAAGGAATCATATGAGAATAACCTGATTTTAACAGATACTACTTATATTGAATTATATGTACGGCAGATGTATGACAATCATCTAACGCATATAATGCTAAATAAGGAGCAGTTAGAATATTTTATCATCATGTTAAATGTATTAATTGATAAAGGTTCTACTCTTGCTTTTAGGATAAGAGATGAACTTGTTTAAATTAGCTTATAGTATAGTAAAATGAATACAGGAATTGATATAGAATTTTTTGAGCCAAGTTTTCCGGATAATAAGAAGACCGGGAAACTATATATTGACGAGAATGGAAAGGATTATCTTGAGTATATGGGCTCCTGGACCGATGCTTTTAAAATGAGCTGTACATTAATTAAGATTATTTATGCATACGGAATTCAGTCAAGGGAAAAATACACTTTGATTAATTCTTCTTTTAGCCAGTCCAGCTCTAACTACCTGCGATTTGTTATTAATGAGTTATATAAAGGTGACTATATGGGAAGTGTTTTGGAGAACAACTGCATAGAAATTGAAGCAAGGGTAACGCAATTAACAAATTGGATAGATTACTCTCGAATAAATCATGAGAATGCAGTTTCAGAAGCAGAACAAAGTAGGATCATACTTGATAAAGCATTTACAGGAAAATTTTCAATTTCTCAGAATATTAGTTTAGAACTATGTGAGTATTGTGGTGCAGTATACGACAGAAATGAAACAATTTTGCGAAATATTAGTACAGCTAAATTTATTTGTAAAATACC
>DAOLIQ010000099.1:0-11187 GCA_035328465.1 Ignavibacteriaceae bacterium
CCGGCAAACATTTGAAGATTCCATCGATAATGAAAATTATCTTCCCACGCTCCCTGTGGTCCGCCATGAATTAAAAACAGCATTGGATAATTTTTGTTCGGATCGAAAAACGGAGGCTTTACCAAGATTGATTGAACTTTTTGTCCTTCGGCACCATCTGACCAAAATGTTTCTATCGAATTCATTTCAAGCTGAGAAAGTAATACCTTATTTGTAAATGTAATTTGAAGAAGTGTATTTTTTCCATCGGTACTAATAGAGAAAATTTCGGAAGGTAAATCACTTCGTTGTTTTAAGAAGAAAAGATTTTTACCATCTGCGGAAAGTTTGATATTCGTATTATAATTTTCTTCGTAAAAAAGCTCAGTAGTTTCCGTTTCAATATTTAGTTTATAGATAGAACTGTAAATTCCATTTTGAGAAGTGAAATAAATAAACTTTGAATCGGGCGACCAAATAAATTCTTCAACTGAACGATCAATATTGTGTGTTAATATTTTTTTATCACCCGAAGTTCGATCGAATAAAATTAAATTTCTCTTGTCTGCTTCAAAACCGGCGCGTTCCATTGAAGTCCACGCAAGATATTTTCCATCTGGAGAATAAACAGGTTGACAATCATTCCCTGCGCTTGTTGAAATTAGTTTTGGTGTTTTAAGTGAAGTCATACTTAAAAGATAAATTTCATTGTTAGTGCTGACGGCAGAGGTGAATGTCGGATTCATGGTAAATGCAATTTCTCTGCCATCGGGAGAGAAATTAAAATCATTTGATGAGCCGAGAGCAAGCGGCGGAACATCTTCTTTACTGCCTTCAGTTAAATCGGTATAATTTCCTGATTCAACATCGAGCATAAACAAATGGCTGCGTTTCTGGCCGCGCCAGCTATCCCAGTGGCGAAACATAAGCGAAGAAAATATTTCTGCTTTCACTTTGCTTTCTTCTTTTGCCTCATCCTTTTGTTTATTGCAATCCTGCGTAAGGCAATCGGGATAAACAGAAGAAATAAACAAAATCTTTTTACCATCGGCAGACCACTCAAAATCGGAAGCGCCGGAATAAACATCAGTCATCTGTTTTTCATTACCGCCGCTTAGATCAGCAACAAAAATTTGATTATCACGTGTGAAAGAAAGCGACAATCCATCAGGAGAAAATTTCGGCTCAAGTTCATTCTTATCAGAATTTTTGAAGGCTCTCAAATTACTTCCTTCGCTGTTGATTAAATAAATATCTGAGTTGCCTTTGTTAGCATCGAAGGAGTAACTGGATACAGAAAATGCAATTACATTTCCATCGGGCGAAACATCAAAGGAGGTAATCCGGTTCATTGCCCAAAGATCATCAACGCTGATCGCATGTTTATTCTGTGGAACGATAGTAATTGAAAAAAGCAAAATTGCCAAAATGATTTTTTTCATCAGTGCCTCTTGTTATTGTTGTTTCAAAAATAGTCTAAGATGAGCTTAAAGGCAACGAGCAAAATATATCTGCCGAATGCGTAAGTTCATTTCAAAATATTTTTATAATTTAGTAAAGAAAATTTAAGAGTTATGTTTTGAACGGCAATAAATATTTCATCCCCGGCTCGGATAAACAACTGAACCACCTTCTCAATTATTTTGAACCACGAAATAAAAAAATCCTCGTCATCGGATCCGGCTGTGAAGAATTTGCAAAAATATTTCACCAGCTTGGTGCTGAAGAAGTTTACCACGTTGTAGAAGATAACGACTCACTTCTTCGTGCAAGAATTGCATTGACTGATTTTAAACAAATACAAACCCGGTTAATGGAATTTGAAAATTTGGATTTTATTCAGCCAAAGTTTGATCTTGTAATTGCGCAAGGATCCGTTTCAAACAAACGAAGAAACAAAATAATTAAAGAGTTAAAAAGAATTTCTGTTGAAAGAGCGATAATTTCAATAGGCGAATTGGTCAATCTTGCCGAAGATGTTCCGGCATTTGTGAATGAAGCATGGGAGCGATCCTCTATCTCTCCGTTATTTAAAAGTGAAATTCAAAATTATTACACAGATAGAAAATTTGAAATCATGGCGTTTTCAGATTTATCTTTCACATTGACTAATTTTTATAAAGAGAGTAAAAGAATGCTTGACGCAGCTCTTGAGCAAATGGCAGAAGATGAAAAAAAATATTATAAAAAATTGTTGAAAAAAATCAGTCACGAATCTAATGTCTATTTAGATTTGGGTGGGGATAAATTTATGGGATTTGTTTCACTGGTTCTGAGAAAGGTTTAATGATGGATACTAAAATAGGGGATATAATAGAAGTTGATGTTGATAAATATGCTTTTGAAGGAAAAGGAATTGCAAGGGTTAACCGCAACTCCATTATTCCGGATAAATCAGCAGAGAACGAACCCCCTAATTATGTTGTATTCGTTGATGGCTCTTATCCCGGCGATAAGGTCTCTGCTCGTTTAACTAAAATTAAGAATAGCTACTCCGAAGCAAAACGAATTAACATTATAAAACCTTCCGAATTCAGAGTTGATCCGAGATGTAAATATTTTGGTAACTGCGGCGGCTGTAAACAGCAGGACCTGGACTACCAAACTCAAGTTAGTTTTAAACAACAGCAGGTTCAGGAAATATTTGAAAAGATGGGGGGGCTGACTGATTATATTTGCGAAACTATTCTTCCCTCCGATAAAATTTTTTACTACAGAAATAAAATGGAATTTTCATTTGCCGAACGCAAATGGTTGCCCGAAGCCGAATTTAAAGCCAGTGGGGGCGTTCCCGGGATTTTTGCGCTTGGCTTGCATCTACCTGGATTTTTCGATCGGCTGCTTGATATTGATGAATGTTTCTTGCAATCAGAACTGAGCATCAAAATTGTAAATTTTACACGGGATTTATTTAAGGACAGCGGTGTTCCTGTTTACACAACCAAAACTCACACTGGCTATTTGCGTAATCTTGTTATTAGAACCTCGCATCATACCGATGACATTATGGTCAATCTCGTCACCGGCACTGATAATGAATTGGTTATGAAAGAGTACACGGCAGCTTTGTTAAAACAATTTCCTGAGATAACTACAATTGTAAATAATATCTCGCTAAAAAAAGCCTCTATCGCTGTTGGAGATTATGAAAGGATTTATCACGGAAGCGGTTTTATTTCCGATTCAATCGGTGAGTTCAATTTTAGAATAAGTGCTAATTCCTTTTTTCAGACAAATACTTTGCAGGCTGAAAAACTTTATCAAACAGTTGTGGATTTCGCTGAGTTTACCGGCGATGAAATTGTTTATGATTTATTCTGTGGAACAGGAAGCATTGCAATTTTTATTTCAAAATTTGTTAAAGAAGTTTTTGGGTTTGAAAGTGTTGAAGCTTCGATAGTTGATGCAAAAGAAAATACACTTGCAAATAATGTTTTCAACACAAAATTTATTAATGCAAATCTTTTGGAATCTGTAGCGCCTGCGTTAAAAAAAAGAAAATTACCAAAACCGGATTTCGTAATTCTTGATCCTCCGAGAAATGGTCTTCATAAAAATACTATTTACGATGTGATGGAAATGAATCCCCGCAAAATTATTTATGTAAGCTGCAACCCAACTACGCAAGCTCGCGACATTCGAAAGTTTGTTGACCTCGGCTATGACCTTGTAAAGATAAGACCTGTTGATATGTTTCCCCACACCTTTCACATTGAGAATGTTGCTTTGCTTGTGAAGTGATGTTATAACTAATAAATCCTTTTTCGAACGCGTATATTATTTTCGGAAACCACAATAAAGACATTGTTCTCCTTTAATAAATTATTATAACATTCAAAGAAGTTTTTAGTTACACTTATTTTTTTGCCAATTGGGAGACCATGCAACCGGAGAAGTATAACACCCTTAATTATCTTTTTTTGTCTGAAAATTATTTCACCAAAATCTTTATCTGAGGTTATTAAAAAAGAGTTCTTCTTATTTGTAAATCTTAAAACTTCCGAATCTGAACATCCAGGGATCAATTCACTAATTGATAATACATCCAGCTTCAGGTCCCTTAATGCATCTATTATCGGTTTATCAATATTTTCATCAGCAACAAATTGCATCAAATTCTTTTTTTCGATGGATAGACAATATCAGCTTTTAATACCTGCGCTGCGAACGCTAACGCAGCTTTGATTGTTTCGGCATTAAGTTGCGGATGCTCTTGTATAATCTGTTCAATACTTTCACCTGCGGATAATTTTTCTAATATTAGTTCGACAGTTATTCTTGTTCCTGCTATGATTGGTTTACCCATCATTATTTTTGGATTAGAAATTACATAATTTTTATTCATGACAATTACTCCTTTATTAATCAAAATTAGTAATAATTGAATTATTATTTACATTTTTAATAAATTATTAAAACTAACTTTTTACACTATTTCATTTCCACATTATTAAAACAGCAACAATTGAATGAAAATAAGACCATTTGACATGTTTCCCCACACCTTTCACATTGAGAATGTTGCTTTGCTTGTGAAGCGATAAGCGAAAAACAGGATTCAGATTACGCTGATTGGGCAGATTAACCTAGATTTTATAATCTGTGTTAATCAGTTATCTCAGTGTCATCAGTGTGCTATTGGTTATCAATTATCAGCACAAACTCCCCCTTCAGGTTCTCCTTTATCACGTGATTAAAAATATTTTGTGCATTACCACGGTAAAATTTTTCTCCTGTTTTTGTCAACTCAAATGCAAGCACACAGGGAATGTTTGCACCAAGAAGTTTTACAATGTCTTCAAGCAGAGATTTTAACCTGTACGGTGTATCCATTAATACGATTGTCTCTTTTCTTCTTTTCAAATCTAAAAGCTGCTTCCTCCGGATATCTTTTTTAGGAGAAAGCCAGCCGTAGAAATAAAACTTTTCAAAATCCAATCCACTGCCGACTAAAGCTGTTAACAACGAACTCGCCCCCGGCACGGGAACAACATCAATTTTATTTTGGATCGCAATATCAACGAGCAGATGCCCGGGGTCAGAAAAAAGGGGGGTTCCGCAATCTGAAATAAGTGCTGCTGTTTTTCCTTCCGCAAGTTTTAATAATAGCTCGTCAGCCACTTCATTCTCATTGTGTTCGTTTAAAGAAAACAATTCCTTCTCGATTTTAAAATGAGAAAGGAATCTTCGTGCCTCCTTGAATTCTTCACAAATAATAAAATCACATCCTTTTAATATTCGCAATGCTCGGAGAGTGATATCTTCATAATTGCCGATGGGCGTTGCGACGATGTAGAGTTTTGCTTTCATAATTAAAAATTAAACAAAATATCGTTAGCGAATTTAAGCAGAGGCTGATGATAAAGTAATACAATAAAAGCCCTGTTTTAAACCTCAAACAAAAAATCCCGCCAGAAAATCGGAACTTTTAGTAAAAGAAACTATAGGGCAAAAAAAATTATTTCATCAAAATCAGTTTCTTCGTTTCAACAAAACCCCCCGCTCTCAAAGTGTAGAAATAAACTCCTGACGATAATTGTGAGGCGTTAAACTCAACTTCATAACTTCCTGCTTGTCTGAACTCATCTACTAATACAGCAACCTCATTTCCAAGCAGGTCATATATTTTTAATGTTTGATAACTACCAACAGGGGACTGCCAACTTATTTTTGTGGTTGGGTTAAATGGGTTTGGATAATTCTGCCCGAGAGAAAATTCCTTGGGTATATTATTTTCTTCTTCTACACTTGTCGGAACAAAATTGAGTATTTCAATATATTTATCTCTAGCATGCTGAACAGCGCTTGCAATAATATTTTTGCTCACACCTGCAGCAATCACAAAAGCAACATCAATTGTGTCGCCAGCAGCTATCGTAATTGCGCCTTGCGAAATCACATGCGAGACATCTCCTGTGCCGGCAAAGTCTTTCCCAATTCCGCTAGAGATAGCCTGCCATTTTTCTGAATCAGTAAATCCATCGTAAATCGAAAAGCCGGTGTCGCTGCCGTCATTTAATATCGCCCAAAAATTATAATCGGCAGAAGAGAGCAGTGCTGTGCCGATATAGGTATTTGGAACTCCATCCTCGCGGAAAACGTAACCATAATTACCGCTGTAGTCATATTGGGTGATGTCGCCGTTTGCATCAGCAAAATCCCAGTCAAAAAATAATCCCGCATATAAATTTGAAATAGCAGAGGCGGTGGTATTGATAATCGAATATCTTAAAATAATATAATTATTGTCCGGCACTTCGGCAAAAGAATAAGAATGAAACTTGACTCTGATTCCTAGCTTTGAAGTCCCTGCACCGTTATCGTTGTAAACAGTTGTTGCTTCCTGATCGGCAAATTCGCCGGGGGTGAAAAGCGTAACTACATTTTCCGTAGTGAAGTCTGTATTTTGCGAGTTCCCGGTTGAACCTCGTGCAACATCAGAAATTTTTGTTGATGATGTGCCGAGAATTAATGCTCCCTCGAACAAAGCATTGTCTCCCTGAAGATAAGAAAATCCATCCCCCTGCATATTATCTGGATAATCATTAAATGCCAGAGTTCCCTTACTTGTAATTGTAAGTGCAATATCATTTCCAAATTGTGTAGCGTAAGTTGGATTACCAAGAGTCTCAGTCCATTGATAATCAGAATAAATTCCATCGGTGTAATTAAGTAATAATTTAATCACAGTGTTTTGAGGAAGATCGGAAGCAAGTTGAATTTTATACTTTGATGAAAAGTTATTAAACTCCTGTAATGTTCCCACAGAACCCGCAGAGAAATTTCCGCTGGTAATAGTAGCATAAGAATTAGAGCTTGTTAACTGAATAGAAAGATTTGAGGTGGGGTTAAGATAATTAACGAAAGTAACACCAAGGTTCAATGTTTCACCAGCTTCAAAATATCCGTCGCCATCACCGCCGGGGGCGTTATCATCAAATTGGAAATCAATTCCTCTTGCTGAAATAGAATTTGTTGTTGATAAACTTTTGAACGCATTAATCCTTCCTTTGCCAATCAACTTTTGATAGCTTGGGTTTATTCCATCAATGTTATCGCTATTTACTCTTACCTGTTCACCAATTTGCAGAGCAGTATAATTTGGAAATTGAGAAGCGACGAGCGCGGCAAGCCCTGCCGTTAATGGTGTTGCCATGGACGTTCCGCTTAAAGTTGCGTAGGTGTCATTCTGCCAGGTAGAATAAATAAGATTGCCCGGCGCCGAAACATCAACCGTGGTACCGTAAGTTGAAAAAGAAGATTTAGTGTCATCAGAATTTGTAGAAGCAACTGATAAAACAAAATTATATCCTGAAGGATAATTATTATTCTGCCCTCCGCTGTTGCCTGCTGCCGCAACAACAAGCGAGCCTTGAGAAACCGCGTAGTTAATTGTCTCCTGTCCAAAGATAGAATAAGCACCCCCGCCCCAACTGCAATTAATAATTCTCGCTCCGTTGTCGGATGCATAAACAATTCCTTCATAACCGAAAGCAATTAATGCCTGACCGGTTGCACTTCGAATATTGTCCTGGGAAGTTTTCACCGGCATAATTTTACATTTATAGCCAATGCTTGCAACCCCGAGGCTATTATTTGTAACGGCAGAAGCTATTCCTGAAACGTGAGTGCCGTGATCGGGTCGATCTTCCATCGGGTTATTGTCAGGTGTTCCACTTAAGCCGCCGAAATCCCAACCTCGAATATCATCTATAAAACCATTTCCATCATCATCAACACCATTGCCGGAAACCTCGTCTTTATTTTTCCAGATGTTTGCAGAAAGGTCGGGATGATCCCAATCCGTTCCGGTATCAACAATTCCAATCACGATGTTCGTATCGCCTTTGTTTATATCCCATGCAAGCGATGCTTGTATTTTTGATAAATTCCATTGTGAGGAATAGGAGGGGTCATTAGGGATGAACTCAGGCTCGTAGAGAAATTTGGGCTCTGCCCATTCTATATCAATTGATTTAGATAAAATTGAAGCAACAGTTAATGGATCATCATCAGAATCATATTTTACAAGAACGATTTTTCCCAAATCAGTTTTAGAGCTGTTTACTTTATCAGGAAAGACAGCTTCGGAACTATTCAATTTGAATTTACTTAGATAATTTTTTACCGAATAAGGAAGCTCGACAAATTTGCCTGAATATACTGATGGAGTTTCTTTTAATTTAACGACAATTATATTTGATAAATATTTTATCTCACCGTTCTCTAAAACCTTAATATTGCTGGTTGATGGACTGAATGCTGCAAGCAGAGAGAAGACAAAAAGCACCACTAAAACATTTCTGAAAAAGGGGAAAAAGTTTAACATAAATTACCTCATAAAAAACATATTGAAAAATCTGAAGTAATATTAAAAAATAGAAATGGATAAACAAGCGAAAAGGGCTTGCGCTCTCGGCACGCAAACCCTTTTCTATTATTTGGAGGAGGAAGGTTATTGAACGGTATAGCTTTCGGTGCGCGTAAACGCTGTACCACCGGTAACTAAAGTCCCTACAAATGTGAAAGTCCACTGTTGACCGGCAACTACACCGGTATATTGATTAGGCCAATAATACAGAGTGTCCTTGCTAAAGACAAAGTCAGGTAAAGGATTCGAAACAGTATCAGCAAATTGTGCCGAGGTTACTGCAGCAATGCCAGAATTAAGTTTAACATCAACACTTGGTTTAAAGAGAAATGCCATAGCATTTTGCTGCTGATCAAATTCCTGTTGGATTGCAAATGTGACAGTAGTGTTAGTTCCCCCACCCGGGATAATCGGATTGTTGCTGCTGCTGTCGTCTTTACTACAACTCGAATAAACGATTACAACCAGGACAGACGCGAAAATCAATAATATTTTTTTCATAAAATTCCTTTAAAAATTCCGCCAAAGTTTTTCTGTTTTAACATTATAGCAGAGCAAACTTAACAGCCGTTGTAAATTGAATTGTTAATAATTTTGCTTTAATATCAGATTGAACATTAGTTAAGCCATATTCAAATGCAAGCTGGGGGGTAATAAAAATTGAACCAAGTTTAATATCATACCCTGTTCCAAATTTTAAAGCAAATCTTACAAGCATATTTTGAAGTGATCCGGTCGCTTTCGTTGAACCATCATTAAAAGTAACCTGGTTATTTTGGGAGGTAATCCTTATGTCATAAGAGCCCTGGACATTAAAGCCAACCGCCGGACCAAACAAAAAGTAGAAACTACTACTCGGCACAGTCACTTTAAAGAGTGGCTCAACCATAAAGTAGGCAATGCTTTGGTCATTATCTATCGTATATGCAATTCCCTGTACACTACCTTCAGTTGATGTTCCGCCGCTTCGGTTGTCATAGAATTGCATGTTTGTTTGAAGCCCAATGACCGGAGTAAATGACATATCAACAACAGCACCGATTATCATTCCAATCCCAGTTGGTGTTTCCTGAAGGTCTGAACCAGTGCCGATGTTATAATTCAACCCTACCTGTGGTCCGAGTCTTAAATGAAATTGGGCATTGGTTGTGGTGGCGAAAAAAGTAACCAAGAAAAGAGAAACGAATAGAACTGTAATCATTTTTTTCATAGAGCGCTCCTTTGAGATGGTTGTGAATTTATAGAAACAGTTAAGCATCAAGTAAATTTATTTTTCCTGTCCTTAAAATTGAAAAAAAAAGTTAATGATTCAAGTTTTTATTTATCTTTTTAAAATAATTCTGCAGGCAATTCCGAAACCATAAAAAATGCTGATGAGCAAATGATTTGTATTTTTTTCAGTTTTTATTTTTATTTTCTCATACAAATATTTATGGAAATTATTTGGCAACTATAGATTACTTCATAATCGCTTTTTATTTTGCCGCCTCAATCAGTATTGCGCTTTACTATTCTAAAAGAAGCAGTAAAAACACAACTGAATTTTTTCTTTCCGGCAGAAACTTGCCTTGGTACCTTGCCGGATTATCAATGGTTGCCACTACCTTTGCTGCGGATACACCACTTGCAGTAACAGAATTAGTTGCAAAGAATGGTATTGCCGGAAACTGGATCTGGTGGAATTTTGCCTTTGGGGGAGTGCTTACTGTTTTCTTCTTTGCAAAACTTTGGAGACGTTCTGGAATTATGACGGAAGCCGAGTTTGCCGAGTTAAGATATTCTGGTAAGCCGGCAAAATTTCTGAGAAGCTTCAGAGCTTTGTATCTTGGAATATTCATGAACGTTATTATTATGGGGTGGGTAAATAAAGCCCTCGCAAATATATTGATGATAATGTTCAACATTCCAGAATCTGAAGTTTTATTTTATGTTTTCGGCTGTATGGTTATTGTTGCATTTTATTCCGCTCTTGGCGGTTTGTGGGGGGTGGTAGTAACTGATGCCTTCCAATTTATAATCGCAATGATTTCGTGCATAATTTTATCAATACTTGTGATTAATTCACCTGAAATTAATGGAATCGCAGGATTGAAGAATAAATTATCCGATTCAGTCTTTAATTTTTTACCCACCCTTTCCGGCAGCGAAACTATTACGGGAACGTTCTCATTAACGATCTCTGCGTTCATTGCTTACATAGCTATTATCTGGTGGGCTTCGTGGTATCCCGGAGCAGAGCCCGGCGGCGGCGGCTATGTCGCGCAAAGAATGATGTCAGCTAAAAATGAGAAGCATTCCTTATTCGCCACTTTATTTTTTCAGATTGCTCATTATGCAATTCGTCCCTGGCCATGGATTTTAGTCGGGCTTGCTTCAATTGTACTTTATCCGAATTTGTCTTCATCAGAAAAGGGACTCGGTTATGTTTACGCAATGAGGGATTTTCTGCCTTCCGGTGTTAAGGGGTTGTTAGTTGCAGCATTCTTCGCAGCTTATATGAGCACTATTGCTACTCAACTTAACTGGGGTACATCTTATATAATAAATGATTTTTATAAAAGATTTTTGAGAGCAGGTAAAAGCGAAAAAGAATATGTTGCTTCATCAAGAGTCACAACAATTTTATTAATGGTTATTTCTGTTTTTACAACTTTGCTTATCAATCAAATTTCCGGGGCGTGGCAATTCATTATTGAATGCGGTGCCGGAGTTGGGTTGGTGCTTATCCTGCGATGGTATTGGTGGCGAATAAATGCCTGGTCAGAAATTTCTGCGATGATTACCCCTTTTATCATTTATCCAATTATAAAATATTTTGGAGTAGAATTTCCTTCTAC
>DAOLIQ010000100.1:0-11080 GCA_035328465.1 Ignavibacteriaceae bacterium
AATGAATAATGAAAATAGAAAGGAAATTGTTAATTTTTAATTAAACTTTATGCATTCTACGAGCGGAGTTGTAGCGGAGAGGGTGTGGATTTGGTTACGAATTAGGCCAGTTTGATTAATGGAGCGATAGCTCAATCAAAGATATCTATAATTGACCCAAATCGTTTAAAATCTATTATAAAATATTATAATGGAGTTTATTGACTTAAAGTCTATTATAAATTATCTTAGTGGAGTCAAAAATAGTGAAATAATGGATTTAACAGATTTCAAAGCTGGTCAATATATCCAGCAATATCAATATAAAAGCTTCTCGCCATCGAAGGTAAATCTCGAATGGACCTGGAGGGATCCGAAAATTAATACTCTGTTGTCTGAGGCAAATAAGAAGCTCGGTGAGCTAAATGCTTTTTCGCTTTACGTTCCAGACATTAATTTTTTTATAGCAATGCACGTAATCAAAGAAGCAACCACATCGAGCAAAATAGAAGGTACCAGAACAGGCGTTGATGAAGCATTACTTTCGTTGGATGAAATTGCGCCCGAAAAGCGTGATGATTGGCAGGAAGTTCAGAATTATATTAAAGCACTAAACTTTTCGATTGAAAAATTAAAAGACTTACCGCTCTCAACAAGATTATTAAAAGACGCGCATAAAATTTTACTGGAAGGAGTGCGAGGCGAATCCAAAACGCCGGGAGAGTATCGTACAAGTCAGAACTGGATTGGCGGTGCTTCGCTAAAAGATGCAGTATTCATTCCTCCGCATCACACGGAAGTATCTGAATTAATGGGTGATCTGGAAAATTTTATGCACAATGATAAAATAGATGTTCCTCATTTAATCAGGATCGCAATTTCACATTACCAGTTTGAGACCATACATCCGTTCCTGGATGGCAATGGAAGACTTGGAAGATTGATGATAACGCTTTATTTGGTTTCAACCCGATTGCTTGATAAACCAACACTGTATCTCTCTGATTTTTTTGAAAGAAAGAGAGCACTATATTATGATAATCTTACTTTCGTAAGAACATCAAACAATCTCAGCCAGTGGATTAAATTCTTTCTAGTTGCTGTAATTGAAACATCGGATAAAGGGATAAATACATTCCGGGAAATATTAAAACTAAAAGAGAACATCGAAGGAGTAAAACTTATCTCGCTTGGTAAACGGGTAAACAATGCAAAGAAATTAATAAACTTTCTTTACAAAAAACCACTGATCAATGTTAAAGATGTTAAAAGCCTTTTGAATGTAACAACTAAGCCGGCAAATGCAATAATACATGAATTTGTTAAGCTTGAAATTCTGAAAGAAGTAACTGGTTATAAACGAAATCGGTTCTTCTTATTCGAAGAATATTATAAACTTTTTGCGAATAACGAATGACAACAGCAACAATAGTTCAATGAGTCTGGAATTACTGCAACCAAGAAAATATGTGGGAATTTGATTTATCAAATTTTTTGAAAGAGAATGATAATTAAAAAATAAATAATGAAATTTATAAATGAGATTCACAAATGAATTCATAAATGAATCTCACAAATGAATTTCAGAAAGAATTTCATAAATGAAATTCCTACGAACATGAAATACAAACAACATAAACAATATCGTTTGCCTGATTTTGATTATTCCGGTGAGGGTGAATATTTTGTAACAATTTGTGTGGATAATCGTAAACATTATTTTGGCGAAATTAAAAATGGCGAAATGATTTTATCCGAGCTTGGGAAAATTGTTGACCAAATATGGAATGAAATTCCAAATCAATTTAAAAATACCGTACTGGATGCATATCAAATAATGCCTGACCATTTTCACGGAATTATAATTATTAAAGAAAACAATAAGAACAATTTGATAAATCAAATTCCTACAGAGTTTAAATCAGGTATAAAAAACAATCCTATGGAATTAAAAACGATTACTTTAGGAAGAATTATCCGCTGGTTTAAAGGGCGGGTTAAATTTGAGGCAAACAATATAAATTATAATTTCAAATGGCAGTCAAGATTTCACGATAGAATTATAAGAGATGAAAAGGAGTTTTATTTTATTCGAGAGTATATAATTAATAATCCCGCCAATTGGGGAATGGGTATATTAAAAAAATATTTTGATGTAGAAATTTGATTCATCAATTTTAATGTAGGAATTTCATTTATGAAATTCATTTATGAAATTCATCTTAGGAAAAGGAACATCATAAATGATGTTCCTACATATATAATATGGAAAATTGATCAGGTAAATATTTATGACAACTGCAACAATAGCCATACAACAGAGAAATTCAAATTCCGAAAAAACTTAATTGGGAAAGTCTACAAAACAAAAGCAGGACTTGCAAGTTTTAAGGAAATTGTTGAAGGGTTGAATGGGAACAAATGAATACTTCAGATAAAAAATAAAAAAATATTTCTATTATTATAATTCAAGAATGAATTAACTAAATCTGGAATCAATTATTCAAAATCATTCCGGGTGGTTTCTTCGTATTTACTTTTATCTTTCTATTGTTTAGCTTGTAATAAAAAAACAGCAAGTTTAAACAAAATATCCTCCAAACAATTTTTTGAATACGTCTTTGATAACTCGCAGCCGATGTTTAGTAAAATTTTTAATTGCATTTGTACTGACTCTGTCCGTGGCGGAATCCATTTATTCTCAGCGAACAGGTTCTATCAGGGGTTTTGTCGAAGACTCAACAACAAATGAAGTTCTTTCGTATTGCAATATTTTTGTAGAAGATTTGAATGTCGGCGCTTCAACAAATGACAGAGGATTCTTTTTCATTCCCTCCTTACCGGCATATAAAAAATATTCAATTAGAATTTCTTATATCGGTTATCAGACAAAATTAATTAATGTAAATGTTTATGAAGATCAAATCACTGCCGTAAATATCCAATTAGCTCCGTCAGTGATCCGATTGCAATCGGTAGAAAAGGTCGGTGAAAAATATAAGCTTAATACGAGTGATATAAGTTTAGATAAAATATTTTTACGGGATTTAGAAAAAATTCCGCAAAGTGTGGAGAATGATTTGTTTCGTTCACTTCAGCGTTTGCCGGGAGTTAGTTTTACCGGAGATGTTTCGGCGAGATACTATGTAAGGGGTGGGTCGAGCGATCAGAATTTGATTTTACTGAATGATGCTCCTGTTTATAGTCCATTTCATGCACTGGGTCTTTTCAGTGCGATAGATCCCGACGTAATAAATGTTGCAGAGTTTTATAAAGGCGGTTTCCCTCTTGAATTTAATGGCGGCATTTCTTCTTTACTCCGTATCATTTCTAAAGACGGTAACAAACAAGAGTACCATGGAAATGCAAGTGCAAGCCTATTGAGCGGTAAAGTTCTTCTCGAAGGCCCAATCCCGGATGGTTCATTTATTATAGCTGGAAGAAAAAGTTATTCAACAGAAGTACTTAAAAAGTTTCTGAATAATGATGATATTCCAATAGATTTTTACGATTTGTCTTTTAAAATTAATTACTCTAATTCAGATGTAATGCAGGATGCTAAATTTACTTTACATGGGTTTATCAGCGGTGATAATCTTACAAACAGCGATCCGTTGAAAGAGGATTTCAAGTGGACGAATAAAATCTTTGGGTTTAATTATTTTCAGTGGGTAACAGATAGTCCAATCTTTTACGAATTTTTTGTTTATCAAAGCGACTTTACGAGTGAAGTAATTCCCAAATTCTCTTCAGCGAAAAGCAATAAAAATAATCTGACGGATTACACAGCAGGGGGTAATCTAACATATAAGTTTGATAACCGTGATGAGTTTTCAATCGGTATGAAATTTATTAATATCAAAACAAATTTAGCTCTCGAAAATTCCAAAGGCGCTTTAGCTGTGATTGATGCTGAAGGTACTAACGTCAGCATTTTTGGTAAATTTAAATTACTGCAATTTGATAACTTCGGTGTTGATTTGGGTTCGAGAATTAATTTTACAAGACTTGCTGTTGGAACTCCGGGACAAATATCGTCTGAGCCCAGGCTGAATCTTTCCTATAAATTAATACCCGGAATTGATATAAGCACCTCAGTTGGAATTTATCAGCAGGAGCTCACAACCATTTCTGATGAGAATGAAGTGATAAGTATTTTTTCTCCGTGGATAATTATTCCGAAATATTTGAATCCTGAACGAGCTGCTCATTACATCGCAGGAATAAAATTAAAACCTGAAAATTATCTTTCATTTTCACTTGAAGGCTACTACAAAATAATTAACAACTTTGCCTCCTTAAATGATAAGAAATATTTTGAAAGCGACCCGGATTTGATTGCCGGCAAAGGGGAGGCTTATGGAATGGAATTCAGCGCTGACTATTCCACAGATAATTGGAGTGGAACTCTCGGATACACTTTAGCATGGGCTTTTAAAGAATTGAATGGAGTACGATATTATCCTCGATATGATTCGAGGCATACAGTTAATCTAAGTTTTAATTATAATTTTGGTGATGATTGGTCTGCCGGAGTAATATGGAATTATTCATCGGGATTTCCATTTACTCAAGTGCTTGGTTATTACAATAAACTTTATATTGAAAATCTTGGCGCAAGGATTTTTAATTTCATCCCATTTACAATTTTTGACGATAGAAACACTGCACGTCTTCCTGATTATCATCGTCTTGATTTTAATATTTCTAAAAAATTACAGCTTTGGAATTTTGATGTCTCCACTGATATTAGTTTCGTAAACGTTTATGATAGAAAAAATTTATTTTATTTTGATCTAACTACAGGAAACAGAATTAACATGCTTCCGTTTTTGGTAACTGCAACTATCAAAATTGAAATATGAACATGAAATTATATCTACAAAAATTTTTATTACTAACTCTACTTTCTTTTTTAACTTCCTGTAGTGAGGACTTTGATCTTAAGTCTGAATTTAAGCAGCAGTATGTTTTAAATTGTATAATAAATGGTGACACAACTTATCAGTTTGCTTCGATCTCAAAGACGTTTGATGTGGAAGGATATGATCCATCAGTAAATGAAAAAGATTTAACGGTTAGAGATGCAGTAATAAATATTTTTTACAATGGAAATGATTATTTGCTAAGGGATACAATTGTTTTGAATACTGACGGCAGTGAGTCATTTATCTATTATACAAATTCATTGCAGCCTGAATCAAATAAAACTTTAAGCATTGAAGCAGTTATGAATGATGGAACAACTTTAAAGTCAACAACAACAACACCGAAGGCTGGTAACTTAACATTTTTCCCTGAAGATGTTGTGACTGATTATTCGATTGGACATAACACAGAAGGTCAAACTTTATTTTGGGAGATAACAGATCCTGAAAACAATAATGCTCTCTTCCTTCCATCTTTAAAAATAATTTATTACAAAGAGGAAAGCGGTATTGATATTAAAAAAGAAAAATTAGTACCGCTTTACTATTATAATTCAGTTGGTGGGGAGGTGCTTCCATTTTATCCTATTGTTACGGAACTAAATCAAATAACATTTAATATTTCAGTACTGAATCAAGCTATGAATGAGATTTCGGGTGAAGACACTTTAAAAGCAAATTATAAAATTGATTCAGCAATTTTTGAGCTTTACATACTTGATAGGAATCTTGCACCGTATATTTTAACGAGCCAATCATTTAATGATGGCTTTACAGTGCTTTTGGATCAGCTTGATTATTCAAACATCGAAGGAGGTTATGGCGTGTTTGGTTCGTTTTTTAAGAAGAATTTGAAAATTTCTTTTGATGTGAATTACTTAGAAAGTTTCGGCTATGTATTATATTCGCCATAAAAAAAATGATTAATTACTTGATAGTCTCCGCCGGGGCAGCAATAGGCGGAGCGCTTCGTTATTGGCTTTCAAACTTCGTTTATAATTTTTTACCGGCTAATTTTGCTTACGGAACTTTGTCGGTAAATTTTTTTGGAAGTTTATTATTAGGATTTATCATATTCGGGCTGGATGCAAAAGAATTAATTTCACCGCAGTTAAAATTATTTTTAACTATTGGGTTATGCGGAGGATTTACAACATTCTCTACTTTTACATTCGAAACTTTTAATTTGCTCAAAGAATCTCAATACATGCTTGCTTCTCTAAATATTGTTTTAAATGTCTTTCTTTGTTTGGCAGGAATTATTTTAGCTAACATAATTTCAAATTAATTTTGGATGAATATGAAAATCAATCGTGATGCAAAACTGCTTAGAATATTTGTCGGTGAAAGCGATAAGCATGGTTCAATTCCAGTTTATGAAACAATAGTGCTTGAAGCTAAAAAATTCGGTTTAGCCGGTGCTACTGCGTTCAAAGGAGTTATGGGCTTTGGAGGAAACTGCCGGATACACACTGCGAAAATTCTTCGTTTGTCGGAAGACCTTCCAATGATTATCGAAATTGTTGATGAGCAGGATAAGATAGAATCCTTCCTTCCAATTGTTAATTCCATTTTTGAAGAAGCAAATTGCGGTGGATTAATTACAATAGAAAAAGCTGAAGTAATAAAATATTCTGCTGCGAAAAAATAAAATTCCTTCTTTTTTCTTCCTCATATTTGTTAACATTTAGTTAACACTCACTTAACATTCTCATAATATTGCATCTCTAAGTTTCCACCGTCGAAATAAACAATAATTCAACGGAGAGAAACAATGTTTTATAGTTCAACAACTTTCAGATTAAAATTGAAAGAATTAATAATAACCTCACTAATGTGCTTAATACTACTATTAGTAACGAGTCCTAATTCATCAGCTCAATCAAGCGGATCGATTAGCGGAAAAATAATTGATAATTCTAACAACGAAGAATTAATTGGCGCAAATGTACTTATCATCGGAACAAATTATGGAGCTTCAAGCGACATTGATGGACAATTTAGTATTAAGCTTGTGCCGGTTGGAAAATACACATTAAAAATTTCATACATTTCTTATCAGACTGTGACGGTGGAGGATGTTGAAGTTAAACCAAGTGAAGATACAAAAATAAATATCTCATTAGATCCAGCCTCAACAGAGCTTCAAGAAGTCGTAATTACTGCTGAAGCATTAAAGACAACTGAAACATCAGTGCTAAAAATTCAAAAAAATTCCTCAAACATTGTTGATGGCGTTAGTTCTGAATTGATAAGCAAAAACAATAGCTCAGATGGAACAGATGTTCTTAAAAGAATGTCCGGTGTAACAATCACTGACGGCAAATATGCTTTTGTTCGCGGGGTTAGTGATAGATACAATAATACTTTATTAAATGGTGCAACCCTTCCAAGTACGGATCCAGAAAAGAAAAGTTTTTCTTACGATATTTTCCCAGCCAATCTTATTGAGAATTTAATAACTGCAAAAACATTTTCACCTGATAAACCCGGTGATTTTAGCGGCGGACTTATTCAAATCAATACAATAGAATTTCCTTCTGATTTTACTTTGAACTTTAGTGCTTCAACAGGATTTAACACGCTCACCTCATTTAAGAATTATACCGGATACAGCGGAGGTAAAACCGATTTCTACGGGATTGATGATGGGACGAGAGACTACCCTTCTATTATCAATGATTCGAAAGTAGTTAAAGGTAATTTCACATCTGATGAACTTAATAAGATTACTACATCCTTTAAAAACAATTGGAGTACTACATCTTCAACTGCTCCTTTAAATGGAAATATAAAACTTTCCATTGGTGACAATTATCAGCTGTGGGGAAATATACTTGGCTACGTAGCGTCATTGAATTATTCCTCTTCACTTTCAAATGAAGAGAAAGAAAGAAATTTTTATGATTTCAGTGGACCACGTTACAATTTCAAAGGTAATTCGTTCAACCGGAATATAACGCTCGGTGGAATGCTTAATTTCAGTTACAAATTTGCCGCTGCAAACAAAATCAGTTTGAAAAATGTATTTAACCAAAATGCAGATGATGAAACAACCATTTATTCGGGTGATTACAGATACGCTGATCAGTACAGAGAAATCACTTCACTCAGATATGTTTCAAGATCGTTATTATCGAATCAACTAATCGGAGAACATCAATTTAATTTCCTTCGAAGCACCAACTTTGACTGGGCAGTAAATTATTCCCGCTCAACTCGCAATGAACCTGATGCAAGGAGATATGTTTATGCAAGATCAATTGAAAATCAACTCGAACCGCTAAGGTTTCAATTAGATCAATCGCTTGCAACAAGATACTACGGAAATTTAGATGACCAGGATTTATCCTTTGCAACAAATTTTACAATTAAACCATTTGAATATTCTGAAACCCCTTCCTTTAAATTTGGTTTGCTGTACGATCATAAAAATAGAAATTTTGAAGCAAGATCATTCGGGTTCAGAAATATTCCCGGTGGAAATTTTCAATATGAAGATAGCGTACTTCAACAATCTGTAGATCAAATATTTGCTCTTGAAAATATAAATTCTACTTTTATCGAAGTCACGGAAATTACCAAACCTTCGGACAGTTATGATTCAAATCAAAAATTAGCTGCAGGTTATTTAATGTTTGATGCTACTGTACTTGAAAAATTAAGAATAGCCGCAGGAGTCAGATTAGAATATTCCAACCAAATACTCAATTCAGAATCACAAACTGGAACTCTGATCAATGTTTCAAATTTCTATCGTGATTGGTTGCCGAGTTTAAATTTAACTTATGGATTAACTAACGATATCAACTTACGTTTTGCTTTCAGCACCACACTTTCAAGACCTGAATTCAGAGAGCTTGCACCATTTAGTTATTTCGATTTCATATCAAATGAATTGGTCCAAGGCAATCCTGATTTACAAAGAAGCTTAATAAACAATTACGATTTACGGTTTGAACTTTATCCATCAGCCGGTGAATTAGCAGCGGTAAGTTTATTCTATAAAAATTTCAAGAATCCGATTGAAGAAATACTGCTTGCATCTTCAAGCAATGAGCCGATACGTTCATTTGCAAATGTGAACGGAGCTAAAAATTATGGAGTTGAATTTGAGATTAGAAAATCATTGGCATTTATCGCTTCAACTTTCGATCACTTCTCTTTTGTTGGTAATCTAAGTTTAATTTCATCCTCAATCGTAATTGATGGGAATAATAATGTTGGATTCCAAAAATCCGATAGACCATTGCAGGGTCAAGCAGATTACATCTTCAATCTCGGACTATACTACGACAATTATAAATCAGGCTTTTCGACTTCTTTAGTTTATAACAAAGTTGGTCAGCGAATCGCAAAGGTAGGTACAGCTGATCTTGGAGATATTATTGAAAAACCGGTTGACCTGATAGACATTAACTTCTCACAAAAAGTATATGAAAAATTCAGTATAAAATTATCTGTAAAAGATTTATTAAATCAAGATCGTAAATTCATACAGCAAACTGCAAACGGTGATCAAGTTGCTGAATTAAGAAGGGTCGGTCGAAATATATCACTTGGATTTGGTTATCAGTTATAAAAAATAATTCATTCACAAAAAGGAAAAAAAATGAAAAAACTCCTATTGTACTTTGTTTCAGTTCTATTTCTATCAAACTTTGTTCTAGCTCAAGATGTCATCATTGAAGGCGACATAACTTCAAACACAACACTTACTGCAAATAACTCTTACTTGCTGAGAGGATTTGTAAGAGTTCAACCTCCTGCAGTATTAACTATCGAAGCGGGTACTTTAATTTACGGCGAGAATTCTACCCAAGGTTCACTTATCGTGAAACCCGGCGCTAAAATTATGGCGATGGGCACTGAAAGCAAACCAATCATTTTCACGAGTGAGTTTGCTAAGCTTGGCTCTTCCACAACACCCACCTATGGTGACTGGGGTGGGATAATTCTTCTTGGAAACGCTACGATAAACGTCCCTGGCGGAACTGCTTTGATTGAAGGACCGGGAGATATTTACGGCGGAAGCGATGACGCCGATAACAGCGGTGTAATGCAATATGTAAGAATCGAATATCCGGGAATAGCCTTCTCATTAAATAATGAAATCAATGGATTGACTTTTGGTGGAGTTGGAAATGGAACACAGATAGATCATATTCAGGTTTCTTACAGCGGTGATGACTCGTACGAATGGTTTGGCGGTACAGTCAATTGCAAATATCTTATTGCATACAGAGGCTGGGATGATGACTTCGATACTGATTTTGGCTATCGAGGCAAACTTCAGTTCCTTGTTAGTTTACGTGATCCTGATATTGCGGATCAATCCGGTTCAAATGGATTTGAATCCGATAACGACGGAAGTGGTTCATTAAATGATCCACGAACTTCACCAACCTGGTGGAATGTATCAGTGTTTGGACCATTAGCTGAAACTTCTTCAGTTGTAAATGCAAACTATAAAAGAGGAATGCATTTAAGACGATCATCATTAAACAAAATATCTAATGCAGTAATAGCTGGCTGGCCAACAGGAATTAGATTAGACGGACAATACACAATAGAAGGTGCAATAAATAATACAATGTGGGTTAACAACAGTGTTGTCAGCGGATGGAATACAGTTGATCTTGATACAGTAAGTGCGGCAAATCAATCATTCGATATTCATACCTGGTTTAGCAATGCAGCCGGAAGAACTTATGCAAATAATTCTGATCTGCAATTAAACGATCCATTTAATCTTACAAATCCTAATTTCCTTCCTGCAGTTGGTTCACCCTTGTTCAGTGGTGCAGCTACCCCTCCTAACGATGGATTCTTTGATGAAACCGCAACCTTTGTCGGTGCATTTGGTTCCACCGATTGGACTTTTGAATGGTCGAACTTTAATCCTGGTGGTTATGTAACTGCAGTTGAGGAATCAGGATCAGGATTGGTAAATGACTTCAGACTTGAACAAAATTTCCCGAATCCTTTCAACCCTTCAACTACAATTAGATTTACAATTCCAAATTCAGGTAATGTTAAGCTTTCTGTTGTAAATATTTTAGGACAGACAGTAGCGGTACTATTAAATGAATTTAAGAATGTTGGCAGCTATGACATAAATTTCGATGCTTCTCAAATTGCAAGTGGACTTTACATTTACAAAATTGAAGCAG
>DAOLIQ010000101.1:0-11032 GCA_035328465.1 Ignavibacteriaceae bacterium
CATCGCCTCATACTCGCGGGCGTGTTCTCTGTAAACGGCATGACTGCTTACCAATCTTATTGAATTTTTCAGAAGCCTCAATTAAATAGTTCAGCAATAATTTTTCCAAGCGATATTCCTATATTAATTGCAGTTAATTATAATTTATTATTTCATTTGATAACCTCTAATCATCGGCTGACTGTTTACAAATTTTCATTGATTGCAATCTGTGCGGCGATCATTTTCATTAGCTACATGTTAAATGACAGTGAGTCAACTGCTGCATTTATTCAATTTATGACAGAGCAATTTGGGAGGACAAACAAATGGTCAGGCACATATGGACCGGAGTGGCTCGTTACAATTGCTGACGAAATATCTGCTCTTGGCAGTAGAACAGTTGTGCTAATGGAGATAGTATTTTTCTCTTCTTACTTTTATCTAATTAGACATAAATTCAAGTTAAGGGAGTTTTTGATTACTTCTATCGGTGGTTTGATTTTTTTATTGTTATTAAAAGTAATTTTTTCTGATAACTATTCAGATACTTCTTTATTACCGATAGATGGATTGAGCTTTCCAAGCGGGCATACAACGATGGCTATTATAATGTATTACAAAATTATTAATCTAATATTTCCGATGAGTTCTAATTCGGTCGGAAAGAAATTCATGATTATTACCTCAGCTTTAATAGCGGTAATGGTGGGGATCAGCAGATTAATTGTAGGAGCGCATACCCCTTTTGAAGTGATTGCAGGGTTAGCAAGTGGTGTATTTTGGGTAAATATAAGTGAAAAATATTTTAAATGACTTACATCGAGTTCACTAGTATTTAAAATGTTTGATCTGCTCGCCGTTGCTTCCAAGTTCAGTCATTGCCTCGATTCCAATTTGAAGATGTAAATCTGAAAATTGTTCGGTAACTTTTCGATCTGATTCTTCAGTCTTAACTCCTTCTGGAATCATCGGAACGTCAGAAACAAGCAGTAATGCGCCTCGAGGTATTTCGTTCACTAACCCGACAATAAATAGAGTAGCCGTTTCCATATCAATAGCAATTGGGTAAAGTTTTCGTAAATAGTTTTTAAAATCTTCGTCCCATTCCCACACCCTTCTGTTAGTGGTAAAAACCACACCGGTTCTGTAATCATAACCTTTTTCACAAATTTTATTTGAAACAAATTTATGAAGTTTGAAAGACGGCATCGCAGGGACTTCTTTTGGGACATAATCATTGCTTGTCCCTTCACCTCTAATTGCGGCAATAGGCAAAATAAAGTGCCCGATTTCAGTGGAGTGTTTTAAGCCGCCGCATTTACCTAAAAATAATACAGCTTTAGGTTGCCGTGCAACCAGTAAATCCATGATCGTCGCTGCATTAGCCGAACCCATTCCAAAATTGATAATACTCAATCCATTTGTACTAGTTGCAGTCTGCATCGGTCGCCCATATCCTTTAATTTCACATTTAAATTTGTCAGCAAATTTTTCAACGTAGTTATTGAAATTTGTAAGCAGCATGTAATCACCGAATTCATCCAATTGAGTTCCGGTATAACGAGGCAGCCAGTTTTTAGCAATATCAAGTTTAGTTTGCAAAGCAATTTCCTTTTTTAATTTTTCTTTGTAGTAAATATAATCTCTTATGCATTCAGTGATCAACTTGAATAATATTTAATTTTTTATACTGAATGAGCAAAGCTATTTTTCGTTATACAAGAAAAAATTGTTTGTTAAAAATATTTTGACATTTCTAATAGAGCAAAATTATTTTCAGAAATATAAAATCTTTTCAACTGACAATTTAATTTTAAGCATCCCATTTAATGAAAGAAATACTATGAAAAGTTCTTCGAAATTATTTTTGCTTTTCTCCTTTTCCATCTTAATGATGAGTCCAATTACAGCTCAGTATCAAAATGTAAAAATCAATAATGCAGGTAGCACTGATCCGGAAGAAGTTACAATAGCAATAAACCCAGTTAATCCCAATGTACTTGCGGCAGGTGCAAATATTTCTTACTTCTATCGCTCAACCGATGGCGGGCAAACCTGGACGCAAAGCCTAATGAATTCCACTCTTGGAGTATGGGGTGATCCTTGCGTCTTATTTGATAGTTTGGGTAATCTTTATTATGGACATCTTTCTAATCCAAACAGCGGCTACTGGATTGATCGAATCGTAATTCAAAGATCAACAAATAATGGTATGACGTGGAATGATGGCGCAGGCATTGGTTTTAACAACCCGAAAAATCAGGATAAAGAATGGATAGCAACTGACATGACTCAATCCATTTATCGTGATAATATGTACGTAAGCTGGACAGAATTTGATAATTATGGAAGCGGCAGTTCAAGTGATAGCTCAAGAATTTTATTTTCCCGATCAACCGATCATGGAATCACCTGGTCTGATCCGGTTCGGATCAGTGATAGGGGAGGGGATTGCTATGACAGTGATAACACGGTTGAAGGAGCTGTTCCCACAGTTGGTCCGGATGGCGAAGTTTATGTTAGCTGGGCTGGTCCATTAGGATTGATGTTTGATAAATCAACTGATGGAGGCGTAACTTTTGGACAGGATATTTTTGTTGCTGATTTCCCGGGCGGCTGGGATTACGCAATACCAGGAATCTGGCGCAGCAATGGTTTGCCAATTACCGCCGCCGATATTAGCAATTCACCTTACAGAGGTAATGTTTATGTGTGCTGGTCAGATCAAAGTAATGGAACAAGTGATACTGACATATTTATTGTCAAATCATCCGATGGAGGGGAGACCTGGAATTCACCTGTAAGGGTAAATGACGACGCAACTACCCGGCATCAGTTTTTTGTTTGGATGACTGTTGACCCCGTTACTGGTGCAATCTATACGGTTTTTTATGATAGAAGAAATACAACAGGCTCGGTGACTGATGTTTATGTTGCTCGTTCAACCGATGGTGGTGATACTTTTGAAAACTTTAAAGTAAGTGAAACATCTTTCACTCCTAATTCATCAGTCTTTTTTGGTGATTACACTAATATTGCTGCTTTCAATAAAAAAGTTTATCCAATCTGGATGAGGCTTGATGGCTCGAATCTTAGTGTCTGGACTGCATTGATTGATGATTCAACCGTTACTGTACCAGTCGAATTAACGAATTTTACTGCTGCTGCGATTGATGGTAAAATTTATCTTGACTGGCAGACTGCAACAGAAAAAAACAATAGAGGTTTCGAAATTCAAAGAACAACTTCTTTCAATGGAACAAATGGCGATACAAAAAGGAGCTGGAGTACAATTGGGTTTACTGAAGGAAACGGGACTACTTCAGAACAGCACAATTATGAATTTATTGATCAACCTTTTGAGAGTGGAAATTATTTTTATCGATTGAAGCAAATTGATTACGACGGTTCTTTCGAATACTCAAAAGAAATTGAAGTTAAATTTTTAGGCATTACTGATTTTAAATTAAATCAAAACTATCCTAATCCTTTTAATCCTACAACAACCATAGGATTTGATTTACCCGAAAAAAGTTTTATCACTATAAAAATTTATGACGTACTTGGCAATGAAGTTAAAACATTAGTGGAAAGAATTGAAACTGCCGGTGTTCACGAAGTTCAATTTGACGCATCAGACTTATCAAGCGGAATTTATTTGTATAGGATGAAGGTTGGTGAGATTGAATTTAGTAGAAGTATGATTTTTATGAAATGATATTTTGACTCTTGGAGATGACAGCGAAAAATCTGTCATCTCCTTTTTGCAGGTCTATTCTGAATAAAGCTGCCTAATTAGAAACTGCTCCATTGTGATTTCCCTGATTTACTTTTCCACCTGAAAGACTGAATCCAAAACAGTTCCATCAACCCATTTAACAATGGCAACAACTTTATCCTTATTTAGTTTTGGTTTAGCTGGAACGCCGCCGCATATTTCATCAACTTCTTTTTTGATTTGCTTGATGTCTTTTATTGGAAGTCCAGAATCTTTAACAGCTTTCAACAAATCTTTTCTTCTTGGGTTGATTGCAATTCCTCTTTCTGTGACGATGACATCAATTAATTCACCTGGTCCGCAAATAGTTGTAACGTCATCAACAATAACCGGAATGCGATCTCTGAAAGATGGTATAGCAAGTATTGTACATTTTGAGTATAAACAATTTTGCCAACCACCGATTCCGTGTAATAAATAACCATCTGAATGTGTAACAACATTGGCATTAAACTTAACATCGACTTCAGTCGCACCAAGTACTGCGGTATCAACTATTGAAGCAAAATTTCCTTTACCATGAAAATTGTAACTTGTAAATGGAGAAGTGTTAACGTGTTTCGCATTTTCACGCATGCTCCTTACACCTTCAAGGTCGAAAGTTTGTCCATCAAGAATGTAATCAGTTAAACCTTCTTCAAGCATTTCAACTAAATATTTTGTGCTTCCGCCGCGCATAAATCTTGCTTTAACACCTTTTGCTTTCATCTTTTCTTTTAAGAAAAGAACGAAAGCAAGATTAGTTCCACCAGCCCCAGCCTGTAATGAAAAACCATCTTTCATAATTCCTGCAGCTTCAATAAAATCTGCAACGTACTCAGCGATCAATAAACGATCAGGAGATTTTGTTACTTCAGTTGTTCCGGATACAATTTTTTTGGGATCACCAAGTGATTCAACCTCAACAACATAATCAACATTATTTCCTTGAATCTGCCATGGTACACAAGGGAAGGGGATAAGATTATCCGTAACAATTATAACTTTGTCAGCGTATTCAGAATCAGCAAGTGAGAACCCAATTAATCCGCAGGCAGATTTACCGCGATCACCGGTTGCATTTCCAAACGGATCAGCAGTTGGGGCAAGAATAACAGCAATATCAATGTGTACTTCACCATCCTGGATAGCAGCATATCTTCCGCCGTGTGAACGAAGAACGCCGACACCTTTCATTTTTCCTTCGGTGGTAAATTTACCTAATGGTCCATTCATACTTCCTTCGATGTGATGTATTGTTCCATCTTCCAAATATTTTATTAAGTGAGAATGAACCGGGAATGATGCTGTCGGGAACCAGCGAATATTTTTTATCCCCAATTCTTTCACAGCATCGAATAACATATTTGTAACAGCATCACCATTACGAAGATGATGATGAGTTGAAATCGTCATTCCATCTTTTAGTCCTGCTTTCTTTAAAGCAGTTTTTAAATCTTTAACTACTTTATTTCCATCAGAAGGATAATCAATACAAGTACGGATCGGAGGTTTGGCCTTTTCTCCTGTAGGCTTGTATTCATCTACGCCTTTAAAAGGAATTTGAGTTTCTCCGTTCACTTCGGTTGGAACGAATCTTCCTGCTGCATTTTTTACTAGTTTCATTTTTTTATCCTTTAAGAAATAGTACACTGATTTTTATGATGAATATGATTAATTATGATCTTAAAAAATCATAAATAATCAGTCTGATCAGTGTACTATTGTTTTTTCTTTTAATTTTTATCTAACAAATTATTTAAGATCGCAAGATCAATAGTTCTTATTGCACGTTTAACCACAGGCGGATCGATCATTTTACTACCAAGTGAAACAACACCGAGTCCTTTTTTTTCCGCTTCTTCAAATGCGAGAACAATTTTTTTAGCTTTTTCTATTTCTTCGGTAGTTGGTGCAAACGCTTCGTGTACAACTTTTATTTGTCTTGGATGAATGCAGCCTTTACCTTCAAATCCTAGAGACTTAGCTTCAATAACACTTTGTCTTAATGCTTCCATATCTGAAACATCAGAAAAAACTGTATCAATTGCCTGAACGCCTGTAGCCTTTGCAGCATTAACTAACATCTGTCTTGCAAAAATACTTTCGCGTCCTTCGTTTGTTCTTTGAGTCCCGATATCTGCAGTGTAATCTTCAAGTCCTATTGCAAGAGCACAATTATTTTTTGATGCAGATGCAATTTCATAAGCTTTAATAACACCGAGAGCACTTTCTATTATCGGCATAAAGTAAATTGGGTTTTCAACTTTGTGCTGTTTCTTCAATTTCTCAACTTCCTTTTCAAGTTGCTGAATTTGTTCAGCGGATTCGCATTTAGGAATTAAAATTACATTTACACTATTCGGTACAATATATTTAAGATCGTCAAAGCCTTTTGGTAATTGATTTATTCTAACCATTCTTTCTGCGCCATAAAAATCCATTGATCTTAAAGCATTGCGAACAAGAAGTTGTGCCGCATCTTTTTCAGATGGTGCAACACTATCTTCTAAATCTAAAATTATTCCATCGGGAGAATGAAGACCAGCATTTACAAAAAACTTTGGTTCATTTCCCGGAAGATATAGTCTACTTCTTCTTAGTTGATCTTTTTTTGTTGAATATAAATTCTTTTCGTGAATGGGAAGCAGATATTTTTTTTTTAGGTCGGGGAATAGTCTTTTAATAGCAAGCTCAAATCGTGCGGCAAGAACAAATGGGAGTGCTCCATTATCTTCCAACAAAATTTTTGCATCCTTTAACCCAAAGTATTTGGACATATCGAGAATCATTTGTTTAATTGATGCCCCATACATCACATCAACTTTGCTTTTTAAATCGATTTTTATTCCACCGGAATTTTTCAACTCGATTTCAAAATAGCAATCGGAGCGAACACTATCACCGCGTTTGCCTGCAGAAGATTTATTTAATTTTTTAATCATTATAATGTCCTAAAATTGAAATGATATGAATATCACGTTTACTGATACGATAGACAAGTCGATCTTTCTTATTAATTCTTCTGGACCAGCAGGGAGGAACTTCATACTTCAATGGTTCCGGTTTTCCTAGGCCTTTGAATGGATTTCGTTTAATGTCCTCAATCAATAAGATTAATTTAGAAAAGTATGAATCGCATTGATCCTGAGATTTTGTATTCTCAATTAGTTCCTTTTGAGTTAATGCTTCGGGTGACCAAATAACCTCGAGGAATTTATCCACGCTTTTTGCCAAGCAGTTTATAGATGTCTATTTTTTTCCCCTTACCTTCTTCCAGCTCTTTTAGGCCTTTATTAATGCTCTTCACCCATTTCGGATTACTAAGTATATAAAGATTTTCAACCATGTTGTCATAATCTTCCTTAGAAATTAAGACTGCATCTTTTCTACCTTTTGTACCAACTATCAGATAGGGTTCACTATTCTCGTGAACTTTATCAATAAGCTTATTCAGTTTATTTCGCGCTTCAGTATATATTATTGCTTGCATTGTCTTTCCTAAAAAGTGTCATTATTCTGACAGAAAAATAATCGTTGCAGATTTCTAAAACAAGAGCTTCTTAAATCAATTTAACAATCAAACAATAAGCTTCTTCATAAATTCTCTTGCAGTCATTAACTCCGCATTAAAGATTGCGTCTTTAATTTCTTTTCTTCTACCTGCCACGAGTAGTTGAGATGAGAGTGCTTCAAATTTATTATCAAGATCTTCCATCGTCATCGGTTCACGTGGATCACCCTTTGGATATTCTAAGTATTCAGAAAATTCTCTTCCATCTTTTGTTCTTACCACAACTTTACTTGGTTGCTTTGCTGGAAACATTTTTTCAAACTCGATTGATGGTTCGCCTTTAATTCTATCAATAACCTCCCAGATTCTTGGATCTTTTAACTTCTCATCTGAGAATGACTGAGTTGTTACTTTATGATCAACCAAAGCTGCAGCAACACAATAGGGAAGTGAGTGATCAGCTGTTTCTCTGGATTCTGGACGATACTTATGTGGATCAAAAAGAATATCGTAAGCTTGTGCTAATGTTGTTAGTGTTACAGATTCTATCTGATCATAATTGATATTATTTTTTGTAACAACGTTTAATGTTGCGGATAGATGTGTATGAGTTAACGCTTCTGTTGGAAATGCTTTCATTCCGCACTCAAGAATTTTATACGACTCGCCAAGTCCACCCACAAGTTTATCAATATTCCACTTCCACTCAGACACTCCGTCACGACCTTTCATACTTTGCGGTTCAACTTTTTGTTCTTTAACATTGTAACCAAGGAAGCAATCCATAAAACCTTCTTTACCTTCGAACACAGCTTCCGTTCCAGTGTATCCGCGCTTTGCCATAAGCGCTGCAAAAACTCCTGCTTGTGTTGCCATTGGATCCACAGTGTTTTTCATCATTGTTAATTTACCGGCAGTTGGGCAGCCAATTGTATGACTGTGACTTCCACTAATTCCTATTGCGTTAACCATTTGATCCACAGTTAAACCAAGAATTTTTCCTGCAACAATTGGTGAGACAAATTGTGTTAATGTTGCATGATGCCATTTGCGTTCTCGAATTCCTGGAACAGCAAACTCACAAAGTCTTTGCTCAAATTCGTAAGCAAGAACAATTGCAGTTATTACTTCCTCCATAGATGCCCCAACCATTTCAGCAACGGAAAGTGCAGCAGGAATAATATCCGATGGATGTGATGGATCTTCTTTCCAGTAAATGTCATTAAAGTCGAGTGCACGAATCATTAATGAGTTTATCAGTGTAGCATTAACAGCAGGAATTTTATCTCCAAATCCAATTACTGTTGCTTCTTCTGTCCCACCCATATCGTGATAGATGTTACGGATTATTCTTACATCTTTTGTGTGATAACCACCAAATGCACATCCTACAGAATCGTAGAGATATCTTTTTACTTCGTGTATTACATTTTGTGGTAAATCTTTGTACTGCAGATTAACTGCAAACTCTGAGATTGTTCTTGAGATTGATTTGTTCATAAAATTTTCCTTAAGAATTGGAACACGGATTTAACTGATTAAACGGATTTAGACTGATTTTTAAAACTGTTTTCAAATATTTGTCGTTTGAATTGAGGCTTCTTTCCAAAGTTTAAAAGCAAACCAACTTCGATCTCTGTAGCTTTTGATAATTTAATAATTGATGTTCATGTTCATCTACAATTCCTTCGGCTGCTTTTAATTCGATAATCACTTTATCCTCGACAATAATATCAGCATAATATTCACCAACATTTTCATTTTTATAAAAAACTTTAATTTGTTTTTGTTTTTCACAATTAAGATTTAAAGATTTTAATTCTATCATCATCGCATTTTCATAAACTCTTTCTAAAAATCCGTATCCCAATGAATTATAAACATTATAAAATGCTTTAATAATCTTTTCAGTTATATCTTGATATTTAAATTGCATCTAAATCCGTTTATATCTGTTCTATCTGTTTGATCCGTGTTCCCATTGGGATTAAAGATTCTTCTTAACCCAATCCTCCAACCCGCCGGTAACAATTAGCTCTTGCGCTGCTTCACCGACTGGATCGATAGAATAAGTTTTATTATCAAATGTTAAAACTGAATTTTCAAAATCTATTTTAACAATCTTTTCTGATTTTACAGTAAGCTTGTCTTTTCCATATTTAGATTTTAAATCATTTACAAGTTGAGGACATTCAATCAACAAATAACCATTGTTAAGTGCGTTACGTTTATAAGTTTCATTAAATGTTCCTGCAACAACAAGTTGAATACCTTTATACTTTAACGCTGTTGCTGCTTGTTCACGGGAAGAACCGGTACCAAAATTGAAACCGCCAACAAGAATATCACCAACTTTTGTAATCTTAACAAATTCAGGGTCATAATTTTCCATAACGACTTCTGCTTGCTGTTGCGGAGTCATATCATCATTGTAAGTGTACTTGCCGGGATATATTCCGTCAGTATTCAAATTATCCTGATGGCAGAAAATTAAATCTCCTTCAACAACTGGTTTAAAACCATTAATAATTTTTACAGAAGATTTAGCCCCAGCTTTTTTCTCATTGATTTTGATTGTGCCTTTAAGTTCTCGGTGCTCTTTATTTTTCCAATCGTAATCAATCTTGCCGGAAATTGCAGATGCAGCAACAACTGCCGGAGATGCAAGATATGCTTGTGCACTTGCTGATCCCATTCTTCCTTTGAAGTTTCTGTTAGTTGCTGAAATTCCGACTTCACCATCTTCAAGCAAACCAGTTCCAAGTCCTATGCAAGGACCACAGCCTGGAGGAAGTGGAATTGCACCAGCTTCAATTAATGATTGCCAGTAACCATAACGTTCAGCTTCTTTCTGAACTTCACTCGATGCGGCGGCAATATAAAACTTTACGTTAGAATCAACATTCTTTCCCTTAATAACAGCAGCCGCTTCTGCAATATCATCAACACGACTATTAACACAAGATACAAGATATGCTTTATTGATTGCAATATTTTTTTCTTTTAGTTCTGAAACAGCGGCATAAGTTTTAACTGTATTTGGCCCCGATACAAAAGGTTCAACTGTTGATAAATCAATAGTTAATTCTTTTGCATAAAAAGCATCAGCATCTGCTTGTGGAATGTTGTGTTCTAATTCTTCAATTCGTTTATGATTTATTCTTGGATGCATCCCTTTTCCATCGGCATCAGAAAAAACTCCTTCGAGTCCGCGATGTTCAATAAATCTTTCTCGCTTTTTTAACCATAAAATTGTTGCAAGATCGATAGGAAATACTCCTGCTAGTGCGCCCCATTCCGTTGTCATATTTGAGATCGCAAGTCTTTCATCAATTGTTAGATAACGAATTCCATCACCAACAAATTCTATTGCGTGATTTAAAACTTCATCATGATTGAAATATCCGCACAAAGCAATGATAACATCTTTACCTGTCACTCCTTGTCTTAGACTTCCTTTCAATTCAACTTTAGCAATTGGAGGAACCTGCCACCAGGTTCTGCCGGTTGCCCAAATTGCTGCAGCGTCTGTTCGCACGATAGGAGTTCCAAGACAGCCTAATCCGCCGTACATATTTGAATGTGAATCGGATGCCACAACCATTGTACCTGGGAAAGCATATCCTTCTTCACACATAATTTGATGTCCAATTCCACGACCGGCGGGATAGAAATCCACACCCATTGATTTAGCAAACTCTTCAATCTTTTTGTACTTCTCTAAATTCTTTTCGGTTTTATCCTGAACATTATGGTCAAGAGTGTTTACAACTTGTCGT
>DAOLIQ010000102.1:0-10379 GCA_035328465.1 Ignavibacteriaceae bacterium
ATTACTCAAGCAAATACTGCTAAGGTAACTTTTGTAGAACTTGGTTCTGTTAATTGCATCCCCTGTAAGCAAATGCAGCTGATTATGAAATCCATAGAAGCAAAGTACGGTGAGCAAGTAAAAGTAATTTTTTATGATGTATGGAAAGATGATCAGAAAAAATATGCTCAGCAGTATGGAATCAAATTAATTCCAACTCAGGTTTTTCTTGATGCAAAAGGAAAAGAATTTCATCGCCACGAGGGATTTTATCCTGAAGCAGAGATAGATAAAATTTTACAAGGCAAAGGATTAACAATTAAAAAGTAATAAACTCAGTGATTCTCAGTGAATACTCTGCGTTCCTCCGTGAAATTATAATTAGTTAAACAGAGAACCACGGAGAAGGCACAGAATGACACGGAGTAGAGGACTAAAATGATAGAAGAAATTTTCACACTACTTAGCACAGCTCTATACGAAAATTATTGGATTGCATTACTCGCATCATTTGGTTGGGGCGTGTTATCAATACTTTTATCACCATGCCATTTATCAAGCATACCACTTGTTGTTGGATTCATAAGCTCGCAAGGTAAAATTACACTTGGCAGAACTTTTTATATCTCACTAATCTTTTCAGTTGGAATTTTAATCACAATTGCTTTAATTGGAATTATAACTGCTTCATTAGGAAGACTAATGGGCGATGTTGGCGCAATTGGGAATTATCTTGTTGCTGGAATCTTTTTTTTAGTCGGACTTTATCTTTTAGAAATTATCAAAATTGACTGGAATAGTGCCGGCTTAAGACAAACAAAATCTAAAGGTTTATTAGCTGCATTAATTCTTGGATTACTTTTTGGTATTGCTCTTGGTCCCTGCACATTTGCATATATGGCTCCTGTACTTGGAATAGTTTTTCAGACAGCACAAACAAATTTTACTTCAGCCGCATCTCTGCTTTTAGCATTTGGTATTGGGCATTGTTCAGTAATTGTAGGAGCGGGAACTTTATCAAAAAAAGTCCAGCAATACTTAAACTGGTCAGAAGAATCGAAAATAATAATTTGGATAAAAAGAATTTGTGGGGTGCTGGTGATTTTAGGTGGAGTTTATCTTATATATACAACATACTAAACGGGAATAATGTTGACCAGCAATCGCGTTGGAATTAAAATTTTTAGTATAAATTCAATCAGAGTATTTGTAGTAGTTATTGGTCCGCTTGTGAAAGTACCGGTTTTAATATCTCTTGTTAATGTGGCTTTGTGGATGAGAGGAAAGTAGTTTTTTAATTCTCCAGCATCCACTCAATCAGCGCATAAGTTTTCTATTGTCGCTAAAAGAATAGAACGCAGATTGCACAGATTAGCTGATTAACTCAGATTAGAACAAATATATTTTAATAAAAATAGGAGATTAGAGAATGTCACAAATACCAAAACGATTTCAAAAATTTACAGAAGATTTTCCGGAAGTTGCAAAAGCATACGAAGCACTTGGTGATGCTGTTCACTCATCGGGACCATTGGATGGAAAAACCCGTGCACTCATCAAACTTGCAATTTCAACCGGTGCGCGATTAGAAGGTGCAGTTCACTCACACGCACGAAAAGCAATTAAAGCTGGATGCACACCAGAAGAGATGAGGCAGGTTGTAGTGCTTGCATTACCAACAATCGGACTTCCATCTATGATGGCTGCGTTAAGCTGGATTGATGATATTATTGAGAATAAAAAATGATTGAGTTTACTACAATTATCATTCTATAGACATCGTTGATCTAAATTTGTTTTTCCGCTTAAACAATTCATTTAGGTGAATATATATGTATTCTGATATAACCGGGATTATTCTTGCTGGCGGTAAAAGCTCACGAATGGGAACAAACAAATCTTTTCTTAAGATTGGTAACCAAACTATCATAGAAAGAATTGTTGATCTGATGAAATCTATATTTTCAGAAGTTATAATAATTACGAACTCTACTGAAGAATATAAATTTCTTAACCTTCCTTTATTCGAAGATATTTATAAATGGAAAGGACCGCTCGCGGGAATTCATTCGGCATTAGCTCATTCACAAACAGAAAAGATTTTTGTCCTATCTTGTGATGTCCCTTTAATGAGCAAAGAAATGATTGAATACATCGTTGAGTATAAGAGCAATAAGCCAATAATCTTTTGCGAAGCCGCCGGTTATCATCAGCCATTGGTTGGAGTTTATTCAAAAAAGATTTTCTGTGAGATAGAAAAATTTATCTCAAATAACGAATTAAGTGATAAATCATTTCATCAATTTTTAAAAAATGTTGATGCCGAGCTAATTCATCCAGAAAAGCTGCATTTCTATAAAGATGAGTTTTTTTTTAATGTGAATAATCCGGAAGACTACGATAATCTAAATAAAATTTGATCAGAATTAATACGGTAGTCTTTATATTAAGAATTGATATGATAATCGTAGAATAAAAAATCCCACTTTAATGTGGGATAATTTTTTTGTGGGCGCTCAGGGATTCGAACCCCGGACCCTCTGCTTGTAAGGCAGATGCTCTAAACCAGCTGAGCTAAGCGCCCAAATTTTTTTGGTCTTTATCTGAAAAATTTGTGTTGCAAATATGAAATATTTAAGTCAACTTTCCAAAAAATTATCTTGAGCGGGCGACGGGATTCGAACCCGCGACATTTAGCTTGGGAAGCTAACACTCTACCAACTGAGTTACGCCCGCAAAAAATTATTTATGTTGAAAATTATCCAATTTTATTTCGAATGTAAAATTAATAACTAATTGTCAGCTTAACAATTTATTAATGCCAAAATTAAAATTTTATATTCCTTCTGATATAAAATTCAAATATTGTTTGTCACGATTTAACCAATCTTCAATCTAAAAATCAGTAAATTTGATAAGCAAAAATTTTTCTTTATAAAAAATAGATAATCTATGAATGCGGTCGAAACAAGTTTACTATCTAAAATTTACAGCTCGAATTATGGTAAAAGTAAAGTTAATGCTTTAGAGGAATTGTCGCTTAATGTAGAAAGAGGAAAAATATTCGGTCTTCTTGGCCCCAATGGCGCCGGTAAAACAACACTTGTAAAGATATTACTTGGAATCACTTTTCAATCCTCAGGCAGCGCAACTATACTCGGGAGTGACCCCAATGATTATCATTTCAAAAACAAAGTAGGCTATCTACCGGAAAATCATAAATACCCATCCTATTTAACAGGTTATCAAGTGCTAAAATATTTTGGACGCTTAAGCGGAAAAAGCGGGATAGAACTTGAAAAAAAAATAGACCAACTTCTTGAGCTTGTAAAGCTTTCTAAATGGAAAAAAACGAAAATTAAATCTTATTCTAAGGGTATGATGCAGCGCTTAGGGCTTGCACAAGCACTTGTTAACGATCCCGAACTTATTTTTTTAGATGAACCCACAGATGGTGTAGATCCAATTGGAAGAAAAGAAATTCGAGACTTGCTTGTAGAGTTAAAAGAAAGAGAGAAAACTATTTTCCTTAATAGTCATCTGCTTTCAGAGGTTGAATTAATTACGGACAGAGTTGGAATTCTTAATCATGGAAAACTTTTGCGCGAAGGTACAGTCAAAGAATTAACAGAAAGAAAAGAAGAATACGAAATCATGATTGATCACTTTGACGGGGAAAATTTTCAATCCGGAATTTCAAACATACAGATCAATAAGCAGAAGGAGGGTGTAATATCAGTACATGTTTCATCACTGACTGAATTAAATATTTTTATTGATGAACTGCGGAGGGGACAAATATTAATTAAGGAAATCAAACCGCTTCGAACATCACTCGAAGATATGTTTATCTCAGTGATAAAAGAGTCAGAAGAAGGGATATCAAAATGAAAAATATATGGATAGTCTCGCTCGGCACAATTAGAGAAGCATTTGCGCGTAAAGTCTTTATATTTTTTTTGATTGTGACTGTTTTGGTTCTGCTGATTATGATAGGAACTTACAGCGTACTCAATGTAGATATGTTAATTGGTTCGATTAACAAAACTGTAAATTCAGGTTCCGTGAAAGAAATAATTTCTTCATTAGAATTTCTTGTTATCTCTCCGCTCGCTGGATTGTGTATACTGCTGTCTATTTTTGCCAGTTCAAGTTTTATTCCCACAATGCTCGAAAAAGGAAATATTGATTTACTTTTGTCCAAACCACTTTCTCGCGATCAACTAATTATTGGAAAATTCCTGGGGGGAGTGCTCGTCGTTTTTATAAATATTTTATTACTTATACTTGGCGTTTGGCTGATCATTTCTTTAAAATTTTCCTATTGGGATTTTTCATTCCTATTATCCGCAATAATAATTACTTTTTCTTTTGCCGTACTGTACTCAATCATAATATTATTCGGTGTGATGACGAAAAGTTCTATACCGGGAATGATGATTGCATACTTTGTTCTGATTGTTCTGAGCCCACTACTTTTAGCTGGCAGAACACAATTTAAACCAATGATCGAAAATGAAATCGCACGAACAGCAATTGATGTGCTTTATTATTTTATCCCAAAAATTTCAGAGTTGATGGGTAATATTTTGTATGAAGTTTCTACTGGTCAAGGAATCCTAAATTATCAACCTGTTTTGACATCATTTTTGTTTTTAATTTTGATGTTAGGATTTACGATTTATTTGTTTAGAAAAAAAGACTTTTAAGATGAAGTTTTCGGGGATCATATTTTCAACTTTAGTTCTAATTTTTTGCTTTGGTTGTAACAGCGAAGATCAACCAGAATCGCTTACCATTGAACAGCTTGAAGCCTTTAATTACATTCCGCAGGAATCCGAATTTGTTTTATTCATGAACATAAATCTATTAGGTCGAACAAATTTATGGCAGGACTATTTTAAAAAATCATTAGATGGCTACCAAAAACAAAACTGGCTAAGTGAATTTGAAACCGCCACTGGCGTTGGAACGGATGATGGGATTGCTGAAATTTATGTTTCTACTTCCTGGGCAGGCAAGAATCTTTTTATCATTCGTTTTAATAAAAATTTTGATAAGATTAAAAATTATTTTGACACTACTTTTAGCTCATATCTTAGCGGCACAAAAAAAATATATTTTAAAGAAATTAACCCCTCCTCGGAATATTATTTTGCAAATAAATCGCTGCTTCTTATTGTAAACAATCACGAAACACTTGCCTCTATTACTTCTGATGCTTTTAAATCAATTAAACAAAATGGTGAAATGATAGCCGCTATTAATAATATTCAAAAGAAAAAATATTATTGGATGGTTACAGATAAAGGTAGTTACGCTTCGATGTTAATAAGCCAAGTAGCTAATTCAGATGGAGTTGAGAATGCAAGAGAGATGTTTGGTTCGATTAAGAGTATTTCACTATCTGCTTCATTCGAATTAGGTGCTGAGTTTGCTTCGATATGGCAATTGTCAAATGACAAAGATGCTTTTTTATTATCCGTAGCTATTCGTTCGGCAATAAGCAACTATTCACCAAAAAATATTGATGAAAGAATAAAAGAAATTATAAATAGTATAAAAGTTAAACGGGATAATGATAAAGTTTTTTTAGATCTAAGAGTCGATCTAAAAGACTTATCGGTTATTCAAAATTTATTAAAACATAAAATGGATTAAAAACTAAGGTGAAATATGAAAGAAGAAAAGTTAAAGCTTGAAGATTTACTCGAAAAAACCAATTCGAACGAAGACTCAGAAAGAATAAATAATGTTGCAATCATTGGTGCAGGAATTATGGGCAGGGGTATTGCACAAACCATTGCAGCTGCCGGAATTGAAGTAACCATCATTGAGAAAGATAGTAAATCACTTGACAGAGCTAAGAAAAATTTCCTTGAATCAATTGACCATGAAATAAAACGATGGGCAATGACTAATTCCGAAAAGCGTGCAATTAATGGAAGGGTAAAGTGGGAAACTAAACTTGATAAATCAATAAACTGCGATCTGATTATTGAAGCAGTTGAAGAAGATTTTGAATTAAAGAAAAAAATATTTATTGAGCTTGATAAGCAGGTAAAGAATGAAGCTATATTTGTTTCAAATACTTCCACACTCAGCTTAACAAAACTTGCCGAGTCAATTTCCAGAAACGATCAAGTGATCGGTATGCACTTCTTAAATCCAGTGCCTAAAATTCCATTGGTCGAATTGGTAAAATCACTTCATACATCAAATAAAACAGTGGAGAAAGTAAAAATCTTTGCTGCACGAATAGGAAAAACACCTGTTGAAGTTTACGAGTATCCCGGGTTTGTAACTACCCGCGCTATAGTTCCACTGCTTAATGAAGCAATGTATATTTTAATGGAGGGTGTAGCCACTGCTAAGGACATTGATACAGCAATGAAACTCGGTTACAATTTCCAAAATGGTCCGCTTGAAATGGCTGATATGATGGGACTTGATGAAGTACTTGCCTGGATGGAAACACTTTGGAAAACACTTGGTGAACCTCGATACAGAGCCTGTCCTGTACTTCGTAAATTGGTTCGTGAAAGAAAACTTGGTAAAAAAACAAATGAAGGATTTTACAAATATGATGAGAATGGTAAGATAGTAGACTGATCACAAAAAAATGTTAAAATAATTTATAAAAAAACAGAAGTAGAAAAATGAAAATATTAGTATTAAACTGCGGCAGTTCCTCCATCAAATATCAATTCATAGATACGGAACAAAAAATTGCATTAGCAAAAGGATTAGTAGATAGAATCGGAATGACCGGTGCAGTCTTATCCCACAAAAGATATAACGATGATGAAATCAAAATCGTTGGCGAAATTCTTGATCACACAATTGCTGTTGAATACGTTTTAGGTGTAATGCTCAGCAAGAATCACGGTGTTATTGAACAAAAGTCCGACATAGAGGCAGTTGGTCATCGTGTCGTTCATGGGGGTGAGACATTTTCGGACTCGGTTCTGATTAATGATGAAGTTATGAAAGTACTCCACGATAACATTGAGTTAGCACCGCTCCACAATCCTGCTAACATAAAAGGAATACAAGCGGTAAGCAGAACTCTCCCCGATACGCCGCAGGTGGGTGTATTTGATACTGCATTCCATGTTAAAATGCCTCCGAAAGCTTACCTCTATGGAATTCCGTATGAACTTTATAAAAAATATAAAATCAGACGGTATGGATTTCATGGAACTTCCCATCTGTACGTTTCGCAAATGGCTGCCCGAGCTCTCGGAAAACCAATCGAAGATTTGAAAATTGTGACTGCCCATCTTGGCAACGGCTGCAGTATGTCGGCAGTTAATCACGGCAAATCAATTGATACCACAATGGGTTTCACACCCCTTGAGGGATTACTTATGGGTACAAGAAGCGGCGATCTCGATCCCTCTCTCATCCTTTATATTATGAGCAAAGAAGGGTTAACACTTGGCGAAGCAGCTACGTTGTTAAACAAGCACAGCGGATTAATTGGCATAAGCGGAGAAAGCAGCGATATGAGGGAGATTCTTGCAGCTATGAAGGATGATCAGAAGCGGTCTAAATATGCCTTTGATATTTTCTGCTATAAAATTAAAAAATATCTTGGCGCCTATGCTGCAGCAATGGGTGGGCTTGATGCATTTGTTTTTACCGGCGGTATCGGCGAGAACTCTCCTGAAGTTCGTGCCGAAGTCTGCAAAGATCTTGAATTCCTTGGAATCGAAATAGATGAATTGAAGAATGAGGAAAAACGAGAAACGATTTCAACTGATAATTCACGAGTTAAAGTTTTACGCATTCCTACAAATGAAGAGCTTGTGATTGCGCTTGATACAGCAAAGATTGTTTCTGAACTAAAATAAAATTCTTTTAATCTTAGAAGGTGATTATGGATTACGGTATTCAAAATAAGACAGCACTTGTAACCGCTGCCAGCCAAGGTATAGGGAAATCTGCGGCAGCAGCATTAATGGCTGAAGGATGCAATGTTGCAATTTGTTCTCGCTCAAAAGAAAAGTTAGAACAAGCATGCACTGAAATGAAAAATAAATTTGGCAAAGAGCCATTCTGGCTTGTATGTGAATTAAATAATCCAAAAGATATTCAGAGTACTGTTAAAACCGTTACAGAAAAACTCGGGCCGATTGAAATATTAATAAACAATTGCGGCGGTCCTGTTCCCGGTTTTTTCGATGAACTTAATGAAAACGATTGGGAAGATGCCTATAATCAGGTTTTGATGAGTGCGGTTAGATTTTCCCGGCTCGTACTTCCTTCAATGATTAAAAATGAATGGGGGAGGATAATTAACATCACTTCCATTTCCGTAAAACAACCAGTTGAAAAATTAATGCTCTCTAATTCTTTACGGAGCGGAGTAATTGGATTCGCAAAAACCCTAAGTAATGAAGTGGCAAAACACAACATAACCGTCAATAATGTTGCACCGGGAATGACGCTGACTCATCGCTTGTATGAACTTGCAGTAGTTCGTGCAAAAGATTCAGGCAAATCTCATGAAGAAATTCTTGTTGAAATGGCAAAGCAAAATCCTATGAATCGCCTCGGAACTCCGGATGAAATAGCTTCACTCGTGGCTTTTCTGGCTTCTAAACAAGCAAGTTATTTAACGGGCACAACCATTCAAGTTGATGGCGGAGCTGCTAAATCAATGCTTTAATTTTTTTTAATTCCTCATAAATAGAGGACTTTGTAAAATGAAAAAACAAATTGAATTGAACATATTACCCGATAAGATTAACGATCTGCTTGCAATTAAATCTATTGCTGCAAGGGAACTCCAGGTTGAGACAAGTGAAATAACTGCCGTTATACCACTTAAAAGGTCTATTGATGCAAGAAGGTATCATCCCATTTTTAAATTACTGTGTGATATTTATATCAACGAACAGCCAAATAAAATTGACAATAATATTCATTATCAAACTGCCGGGAGAAATAAAAAAGTTATCATTGTTGGTTCGGGTCCCGGGGGAATGTTTGCTGCTCTTCGACTAATCGAACTCGGGATTAAACCTGTAATTATTGAGCGTGGTAAAGATGTCCAATCCAGAAGACGCGACTTAAAAGCTATTCAGCAGGATCATGTTGTTAATCCCGATTCGAATTATTGTTTCGGGGAAGGGGGAGCGGGTACTTACAGCGATGGGAAACTTTATACCCGATCTACAAAGCGTGGTGATATAAAAAAAATATTGAATATTCTTGTGCAGCACGGATCCTCGCAGGATATTTTGGTTGATGCTCATCCTCATATCGGTTCTAATAATCTACCAAAAATAGTTCAGGCTGTAAGAGATACAATTATCAATTGCGGCGGCGAGGTCCATTTCAATTCGCGAGTTACTGATTTTATTCTGAATAATAAAAGAATCATTGGTGTTGTTGCGAATGATAGAGAGGAGTATACGGGCGACGCTGTCATTCTTGCAACGGGGCATTCTGCAAGAGATGTTTATTATCTTCTTCACAAAAAAAATATTAAGATCGAACCAAAACCTTTTGCGATGGGAGTCCGCATTGAACATCCTCAGCAATTGATTGATGAAATTATGTATCACTCTAAAATCCGGCACGAAAATTTACCCGCAGCAAGCTATAACACAGCCTGTGATGTAAACGGAAGGGGAGTGTATTCATTTTGCATGTGTCCGGGTGGAATTGTTGTTCCTGCTGCGACTGCACCGGGCGAGATTGTGGTAAACGGGATGTCTCTTTCACGTCGTGACTCGCCGTTTGCGAATTCAGGATTTGTTGTTTCTGTGGACGAAAAGGATTGGAACACATACGAAAGTGATTTTCCATTTTCAGGATTAAAACTGCAAATGGAGATTGAGCAGCTTGCCTTTCAGCTTGGGGGTGGGACACAAACTGCGCCTGCACAGCGAGTGACTGATTTCATTCATAAAAAAATATCTGCCAACCTTCCGCAAACGTCATATATTCCAGGGGTAATTCCCGCACCACTCCACGAAGCACTACCTGAATTTATTGTCCAAGGATTATCAAAAGCATTAATGATCTTTGATAAAAAAATGAATGGCTATTACACTGAAGAAGCGCAACTGATTGCTGCGGAGACTCGCACAAGTTCTCCAATTAGAATTCCGCGGGACAAAGAAACATTTATGCACATTGAAATTGAAGGTTTATTTCCCTGCGGGGAGGGTGCAGGTTATGCCGGTGGAATTGTTTCATCAGCTATTGATGGAGAAAATTGTGCAGATGCCGCTGCGAAATTTCTTAAGTAAGAAGAGAAGATTAGAAATTTTTTAATTGTGTGAAAAGCTGCAAGTGAAAGCTTAGAATAAAATCATTTTTTCAGCTTGTGATCATTCTAGATTGTTTGGCTTTCGTAAAAGCGGAAGTATTTTTCCTTCTGGCGG
>DAOLIQ010000103.1:0-9932 GCA_035328465.1 Ignavibacteriaceae bacterium
TCAAATTCAATTCTACCGGAAGCAAAAACAGGGGAGGAGGGTATTGATAAATCAGCTGCGTCCTGATTCGATCCGAGAATTAAATTTGGTCCGCCGAATCTTCCTTCCCCAATTACGGAATAAGAGTTTATTTTTTCGCGGTAAGATTTGTAACCGGGTTTAATTTCCGGCAGTACGCTGAAAAGATATTCTATTTCATTAACAGCAATCGGGCGCGGAAATTCAGAAATGTTTTTCACTTCAAAAAAAATTGATGAATTAATATCGCTTGATGATTTTATCAATCGCCAGGACTTCAATTAATAGATTTTTTAATTCAGTTAGAGGAAGCTGACTTGCCGCATCACTTAATGCTTCTTTAGGGTTGGGGTGAACTTCAAGAAACAGCGCATCAATTCCGACAGCCGCTGCTGCGCGTGCAAGTGGTTGGATAAATTTAGGTTCGCCCCCGCTTGTATTTTCTTTGCTTGGAAGTTGAACGGAATGAGTAGCATCCATTACTACCGGATAGCCAAGTTCACGCATGACTACAAGCGAACGCATGTCCACAACAAGATTGTGATAGCCAAAAGTTGTTCCTCTTTCAGTGAGCAAAATATTATTATTACCTGTCGAAGCTACCTTTTCTGCGGCGTGCTTCATATCCTCCGGCGCGAGGAACTGTCCTTTTTTAATGTTGATAATTTTTCCCGACTCGCCTGCCGCAATAAGTAAATCAGTTTGACGGCAGAGGAAAGCAGGTATCTGCAATACATCAACTGACGAAGCAGCGAGTTTTATTTCTTCAACTGTGTGGACATCCGTCAATACAGGAATCTTCAATTCACTTCGAACATCGCTTAAAATTTGCAAAGCTTCATTGTCTCCAATACCGGTAAATGAATCGAGACTTGTGCGGTTAGCTTTTTTGTAACTTGATTTGAAGATGAAAGGAATATTTAATTCATCGGTGATTTTTTTTATTGCGAGCGCAGTTTCAAAAATAAGTTTGCGGTTTTCGATAACACACGGACCGGCAATAAGCACTAAGGGAGAGCCGCCGCCAATTGATATATCATTTAGTTTAATCATCTGTAAAAATTGATTTATGGTTTATTGATGTGCAAATATAAATAAATGATTTGTTTGTTTGAATCGGATGGATGCTAATACAAAAAGAATGATTTCCCTTTTAATGTGAAAGTTAAACCCAACGCAAGTGTGATGAAGCATGACGCAGGTGTGATGAAGATTGACGCAAGTGTGGTGAAGCATGACGCAGGTGAGATGAAGGTTGACGCAAGTGTGGTGAAGCATGACGCAGGTGAGATGAAGGTTGACGCAAGTGTGGTGAAGCATGACGCAGGTGTGATGAAGACTGACGCAAGTGTGGTGAAGCATGACGCAGGTGTGATGAAGACTGACGCAAGTGTGGTGAAGCATGACGCAGGTGAGGTGAAGACTGACGCGAGTGTGATGAAGCATGACGCAAGTGTGGTGAAGCATGACGAAGGTGTGATGAAGCATGATGGAGGTAGTGTTGGGATTGATGCGATAGCGGTTGGGGTTGACCGGAGGAACGTAGAGATGAACGAAGGAATGGTAGAGCCCAACGGAAGCGGCGTCCAGCCCAACCACACATTGGTATAGATGGGAAAGTGTCAAAATGAGCGAAAAACGAAACCTCCGAGGTTTAGAAAAACCTCGGAGGTTTTTTTGTAGGAGTGATTATTCCATTATTTTATCATCAGCATCTGCTTGGATTCGCTGAATAATATTTTTCCATCCTTCATTGCAGTGATTCTGTAAATGTAAACACCACTTGAAAGACTGCCTGCATCAAATGTTTTTTCGAAACTACCGGGTTCGAGTTCTTCATTCACCAAATTTGCTATTTCTCTTCCAAGTATATCATAAACTTTGAGTGTTACAAAACTCCTTTCAAGAATCGAGAAATTTATTGTTGTGCTTGGGTTAAAGGGGTTGGGGTAGTTTTGAGAAAGCATATAGCTTTTAGGAATTACGGGAACATAATTCTCATCATTTATTGATGTTACTATCTCGCCGAGTTTACCATTCTTACTTATTTGTTGTGCCAATATCCCCCCCCAGGGTGGATTAGTTTCCCAAACAACAATAGCGCCATAATTTCCATCTGAAACAACTTGAGTGGTCATATGGTTCAGGTAAGTAATAACCCTATCACTGTCCCCCCAAATTTTATTACCCATTTTATCAATACGCTGTGCATATAAGCCCAACGGCTCTCTTCCATCACTCCAAATGAATATATTGGACTGCATTTCACTCTCAAGTAATGCAATAGCTCCTTTAGGAGAAATAGCATCAGTCACTAGTAAATTTTCTTCCCAAAGATTTTCGCCTAATAGATTGAGTCGTTGAGCATAGATATCAGAGTATGGATAACCGTAATTGTCCCAGAATACTGTAAGATTGCTATCTGAGTTTAAATAAAGTTCTGCAGGTCCTGGAATTATATTAAAAACACTATCATCCAGCACTATACCGTTTTCACCCCAGAGTTTTTCCCCAAAATGGGATATGCGATTTAGTATTAATTTATTCACAGGATATTCTTGTTTTACAGCACTGAGAATAACGCCACCTTCGCTGTCCTTTATCCATTTTTCATATTCTAAATTTTCTTTGAGTGTCCACTTCAATGTCCCCGTACTATCATAATTCTCAATATAATATGCATTCTGCGTTTGGTGATATTGAAGAAAAATTCCACCGCTATCATCTGCAATAATTTTCATTCTTAATGGAGTAAAAGTACTGTCAGCTACTAAAATTCCATTTTCTCCCCAAAGTCTTTCTCCATCCTTTGAAATGTGTTGTATATACAACTTGTCAGTATATGATCCCCCCCCAGTAATAGAGAAATCCCAGAAGCAAAATACACCTCCATTATTATCTGAAGTTATATTATAACCACTTGCCCAAAACTCAGTTGTATCTATCCTAAGTTTAACACCTAATAATCCAAAAAGCTTATTTCCAATGGAATCAAATTTTTGTATATAAGGTTCAGTAATTTGATGCTCAATAAAAAAAGAGTCATAAAACACCGTACTATTCATATAACCAACCAGCGCTCCTTTTAATCCGACGTTCAATATTCCAATTGTTCCCTGAAAGTTACCAGGATCATTACTAATTCTAACCGGTTCACTCCATCCTAAAGTACCATTATAATTAATTCTTTGAAGGAAAGTAAACGTAGAATCATAGGAAAAATTTTGGAAGCTAATGAACGATCCTCCACCTCCATCTATTGCAGCTTCAGGAAAAACACCCCAATCTGAAACTCGTGTGTTTATGTAAGGATCGTCACTCCACTGACTAAGAGTTGGGGTATTATGGATTAGTATGAAAGGAATAATATTTATTATCAAAAATAAGTTTCTCATAATCGTTTCGTTTTAAATAATCAAAATTAAATATGCAGCGGCATAGAAACATTTTCTATGCCGCTGCAGTGTTTTTATTTAATCAGTATAATCTTCTGTGTCTTAACATAACTTTCAGAAACGAATCTAACAAGGTAAACTCCGGAGGGTATTCCTTTACCCTCAAACTGTAGAATATATCTACCTGCAGGAAGTGTATTATTTACTAATGTTTTAATTTCTTCACCTCTAAAATCGGAAAGATTTCTCGATAATTATTTTATTAATAACATCTGTTTCGATTCATTGAAAAGAATTTTTCCATCCTTCATTACAGTGATTCTGTAAATGTAAACCCCGCTTGAAAGAGTGCTTGCATCAAACGTTTTTTCGAAGCTGCCTGTTTCGAGTTCTTCATTTATCCCGTTCCACGGGACTACTTCTCTGCCAAGGACATCGTAAACTTTAAGTGTTACAAAACTCTTTTCTGGAATTGAGAATTTTATTACTGTGTTTGGATTAAATGGATTAGGATAGTTCTGTTCGAGTGCAAATTCTGTTGGTGATGTTATTTCCACTTCAACTGTGTTGGAGTATTCAAACGTTCCATCAAAATCCATCTGTTTTAATCTGTACTGGTATTGTCCAGTAGAAAGATTTTCATCAATGAAAGAATAACTCTTTGGTTCGGTAGTAGTGCCAAAGCCTGGAACAAACCCGATGACCTGCCAATCCGTTTGACTATTGACGTTTGACATTTGACTCCTCTGCATTTCAAACCCGCTGTTATTTGTCTCAGTAGCAGTCTGCCAGTTAAGCGAAACTGAGTTTCGCGTTACAGTTGCAGTGAAGATGGTTAGCTCGACGGGGACTATGTCAGAGGCAATGCGTAATAACATTACTTGCTGCTGAAATGTTACTTGAGTCTGATGTCCTGCAACAATATAATCTCCATTACCTGCTTGAGCAACTGAGTAGCAAATTGTACTTGAGCCAATTGGTGAGGCAGTATAACTTGGGATAAATTTTGTCCACAATGTATCTCCAACTGAATTAGTTCGAATGATCCAACCACGTTCCAGAATATCCGGCGGAGAAGCACCACCAGCAATAATATATCCACCATCAATAGTTTGCTGAACTGAATAGCCAATATCAACATCTTCCTGGTAATCATAAGTTTTTTCCCACTCTAAATTTCCTAAAGAATCGGTTTTGAGAAGCCAAACATCACCAGCATAACCTGAGGTATGCAACGCAATTCTGCCTGTCAGGATGTAACCTAAGTCATTTGTTTCTACAACTTCCTCAAACCAATCGGAATTATCAGTTCCAAAAAATGTTTTTGTCCATAACGTATCACCTTCTTCGTTTATTCTTACGAGCCAGCCATCACAATCTGCATAACCATCGCATCCTTTTGAACCACCAATTATATATCCACCATTTGTTGCTTTCACGATGCTAAATGTTCTATCATCTTCTGTATTACTCCCATAAATTTTCTCCCACAGAAACTCTCCCGCAGAATCTGTCTTTACTATCCATTCGTCAGAATCTCCCTCTGGATATGCATCTCTCTCTCCGGTTAATATATAACCTCCGTCATTTGTTATTTCCAATGAGAAAAAAAAGTCATCGTGTGTAGTTCCATAAACTTTTACCCATTCTTTATTACCAAATTCATCAGTCTTGATCAAACAACCATCAAGCATTCCGTTTGAACCAAATGATTCTGTCGCTCCAACAATGATAAACCCACCATCAACAGTTTGTTCTACCTCGTAAGCTAAATCATCGCCTATTTCTCCATAAGTTCTTGTCCATAGTGTGTCGCCATCAGGTGTTGTTTTTATTAACCACACATCAAAACCACCTGAGCCATAGGAACCTGTGTAACCTGCAATAACAATATTGCCATCGCTTGCCTCAATTACTGATTGTCCGTAGTCATCTGCTGTACTAAGTCCAAAATTCTTCTTCCATAAAATGTCTTGTCCATTTGTGATAAATGCCAAAGTAAAGTAGAATACTATTGTTATTAAAATTATATTTTTCATTTTTTACCTCCTATTCAGCGTTGTGTTTAACGCAAAAATCCGTTAAAGTATCTGCCTTTATCCAAGTGTTATTTAGATATAACACAGCAGTGCTATCAGTGTTAAATTCCAGAACAGGACAGTCTTCTGTATATCCCTCCGGGCTATAAAATGTATTATTCTTTATACTACCCCATTGTGGTGTATCATAAGGTGATGGGTCAGCAAAGTCAATCCTGAAAGTAGGGCGCTCAGGATCTAATGATTTGATTTTGTTGCCCTTTATTGACGAATAAAAATGTCCCAACCTTGGATGTGCATCCTGTGTAATTCCAATTCCTTTACCTCCTGTAATCTGGCTGTTATAAACCTGTACAAGAGGTTTCTCCAACAAGTATGCCACAGTATCTTGACCATAATCATAATATATTGAATCCCACCCGCCTTCTATTCCTGATTTTTTAGACTCTACTGTATTGATGTTGCAAGCTATAAATGTAGCCTGCCCGGTTTTCCATACTTCTATTGAGTCACCATAGTAAGGAACCCAATATGAACTATCAGGATTCCTGAACATATGAACTCCATCACCTTGATATTGTGCATCTGGTTCATCTTTACCAGTCCAGTAAATTATTGATGAATCCACCAGAGTCCTATAACCGGCTATTTGCATTCCATCCCACCCTGAGTTTGTTATGTAGGACTTCCTGAATGTTGCGTCATCACCGTACAATTTTACTCCGCTGGGTGATCTGATTATTACAGTGGTATCTTCTATTGCCGCCCATCCGCAGAGATCAATAGAATCATTATAGGCAAAGAAATTACTTGATGCTGCGTCCACCCTTATGCCAAAGCCTCTGAACTTTCTGATCTGAATATTCTTAATTGTGATATTGTCTGCATCATCAAGATCAAATCCAATAATACTCCAGAGGAATGGATCATTGTTTAATGGGTTACTTTGTCCCTGAATGATCGTTTTGTCTATTCCTTGACCAATAAAAAAAATGTTACTAAGTCCGCTTATAGGAATAGAATCAGCAATAAAAGTTGAATCAATGAGATTGTAATTTGTATTTGAGGAAAAGTGATCAATCATTTCCTGAAGTGTGTAAGCGTTACTCCAACTATTGCCGGAGTGACTGCCCGCACCGTGAGGCGTCACATATTTGGCAACATTGGAGGGTACTCTGTTATCTCCCAAAGAATTGGTGTCTATTGCACTTGCAGCCAAAAAGCAATAAGCTGCAGAGAAGAAAAGCACAGAACGAATGATCACATCTTTCATAAGAACATCCTGAAAATATTATTGAAAGAATGTTAATGAGTTATTTACCGCAACTGATATAATTTCCAAAAACATTGTACAAACAAATTATAAGAAAGTCAAGGAAACAAGTAAGTCTCACATCTCCAACCTAATCTGATTCTGTTTGTTCTTGCCTTTTAGCTGTGCGGCTTTGAATGTGATGTTTACGCTTGGCAGTTTTAGTTTCTTTGTTCCAAAGTATTCTTTTAATGTTAGTATTTGTAAACGCGGAATGCTGTATCCCGGTATTTCTACAAATCCTGCGCCTGCAATTGTATCAAGCATTGGTTTTGTTGGTTCTGCTATTGTAAGAAAAACTCCAAGCCCGCATTTGTGTTTATCCATTGCTCCAAGCAAAGCATCTATGTCTTTTGATTGTATGTTTGCTCCACCCTTTACCTGAAAAGCTGCCCGTATAACGCTCTGATCTTTTGGGTTTGATAAGTATTGCGCTAATCCGTCTATTCCTTTATCTGCGCCTTTGGTTCCGAATGTGGTTGAGAATACTTCAAACTCGGTAAGCCACCAATCCTGAAAAGCATTCGGGTTTTGCTGCCATAATGCAATTGCACTTTGTTCATCGGTTGGAGTGCCTCTTACTTCAAATTTGTTTAGGCTTTCGCCGTAAGTATCTTTTAAGCGGCGTTTGATTAATGAAATTGCAATGGGAGAAATATCTATCCCTACCCAGTTGCGATGCAGACTTTCTGCCGCATCTACTGTTGTGCCGCAGCCGCAAAAACCATCAAGCACAGTATCACCTTCGTTACTGCTTGCTTTAATTATTCTTTCTAATAATGCTTTTGGTTTTTGGGTGGGGTAGCCGAGACGTTCTTTAGCTTGTGAGTTTATTGGTGAAATGTCGTCCCAAAGTGCTTGCAGAACTGTACCTTTATTTTCATCAAGGTATCTTTTTAATCGAATACCACTTTTATTTGTAAAGTGTAATCTACCTTCATTATCTAATCGCCTCATTGTTTCTAATGGCACTCTCCATAAAGATTTTGCTCCTTTATACTCATATTCATATCCTCCTCCTGAAAGTCCTTTAGCAGAAAGATTATCATCTTGCCAAAGTCTTCCATCACTATCTTTATTCTTAAATCTTGATAGATATTTATCATCGTGCGAAATAAATATGTCAGTCCACTTCCATTTTTCAGTTTTAGTATAAAACAAAATAATATCAATATTAGCCCCAAATCTTCCTGGATCATTATGTGCACTTGTTCTCTTCCAAACAATTTCATTCCTAAAATTCTTAGCACCAAAAACAATATCACAAACAGTTTTAAGATAATGACTCATAGTTGGGTCGCAATGGAGATAAAAACTACCTGTGGGTTTAAGAACTCTGTGCAGTTCAAGTATGCGTAAAGACATCATAGTTAAATAAGGAAAAGCGTGCGGTGCAACTTTCTGGAAAGTAAGCAAAAGGAAATAAAGGTTATCAGTTGTAAGTGTGTGCAGTTCTGCAAGGGAATCCTGAATGTTCTTCAGAGTCCACGTATCTTCAAAAGCAATGCGCTGAGTTTGTATTTCTTTATCATCAAAGAAAATATTGTAATCGCGCTTGCTGTTAAAGGGCGGGTCAATGTAAACAAGATCAACAGATTCATCGGGAACAGATTCACGAAGAACATTAAGGCAATCGCCAAGGTAGAGAGTGTTCATAAGTTACCGGCTTTAATAATTTTAATTCAAATAAATTCTACTTACAGGATAAAATTAAGAATTATAAATTGAAAAAGCGCAAAGCATACTGAATTACTTTTGAAACTTTGTTGGAATATAACCTCAACCCTGCCCTTCTCCTTATGAAGGAGAAGGGTGTTGGATTTCATCTCCTTTTTAAGGAGAGGGATAACGGACAGAATGACATTATTCTAAACTTTGAGTAAGGTAGGTTATTAATACCAGATTTTATCATTCAAACAAATGGTACTCGGATTTTCAAGGATTTATAAATCCGTGATTTTTTTATGCATGGAAATCACTTGATTGAAATTCTATGTTTGAAGTGGAAATAATTTTTAATCATTAATTAAAAGGAGCCTACAATGGCTAAAAAATATTATATGCCACGTCCGGACCCGGATAAGTTAAGCTGGTTGTTAAACTTCTCACAGAAGATCAGCACTTACAATGTTTTATTGAATGTAACCCCGGCAGAGGTAACATTTATAGGGGATTTCTATGATTACTATGCGTATGTTTTAAGCTCAATAGGAAGTTTCAAAACTTATGGACAGGATTTGATAGAGTATAAAAAGAACCTGTTAAGCGGTCCTGTAGGCTCTGTGCTGGGGGGGTTTCCTTCTGTGCCCGTTCTTGCAGCAGCGCCGACAGCAACCGGTGCCGGCAGTCTAACAATAATGCAAACTCTTGTCCAACGTATAAAAAACCATCCTAACTACACCACAGCAATCGGTGAAGACCTTGGAATTATCGGTGCTGATTTGACTCATGATCCGGCAAGTGCAAAGGTAGTGCTAAGAGGTTCTTTCAAGAATAACCAGGCAGTGATCCAGTTTAATTCTTTCGCTCTTGCCGACGGAATAAGGCTTGAAAGTATGCGCGGAACGGAAACTCAATATGTGTTTTTAGCCAACGATACTGAAGCGCCTTACACAGATACGCGGGCAAAACTTGATCCGACAAAACCTGAAGCAAGAAAATACCGCGCAATATTTTTTGATAATGAGCCGGATAACCTGATCGGATTATGGAGTGATGAGATCACTATAATCATTCCTTGATAATTATTTGATTGAATCATTAAAAAAGGCAGCCGGTTTTGGCTGCCATTTTTATTACGAGTCTATTGATTAAGTGTTTATATTGACATCAATACCGAAGAGATGTTTGATTTATGACTGTCTTATTTTATCATCAGCATCTGCTTGGATTCGTTGAATAATATTTTTCCATCTTTCATTGCGGTGACTCTGTAAATGTAAACTCCGCTTGAAAGACTGCTTGCATCAAATGTTTTTTCGATGCTGCCGGGTTCGAGTTCTTCGTTCACAATTTCTGTTACTTCTCTGCCAAGCAAATCATAGACTTTAAGTGTTACAAAACTCTTCTCAGGAATTGAGAATTTTATTGTTGTGCTTGGGTTGAAAGGGTTAGGGTAGTTTGTTGATAGTTCGAACGATCCTGGCTCATTTCCGATAGTGATTTTAT
>DAOLIQ010000104.1:0-9929 GCA_035328465.1 Ignavibacteriaceae bacterium
CAGAAAATACATTGAGCAATTAATTCTTAAAGCAGGAGGTCGTCCCGAATGAAATTCGGGAAGTCTCGTCGGCCCCGCAAAGAGAAGCTCAGAACATCAAACTGAGCTTTTTTTTATGGATCAATATTTTACTTACATATTATTCTCCTCTAAAATCAACAAATTCTATGTTGGTTCAACAGAAAATATTAAGTGGCGATTAGAAAGGCACAATCTTGGCTGGGGCAGATTCACTAAGACCGGTATTCCCTGGGAACTTGTTTACTTTGAACAATATGAATCTAAATCTGAATGCCTGAAACGAGAACGTGAAATAAAAAACAAGAAAAGCAGAAAATACATTGAGCAATTAATTCTTAAAGCAGGAGGTCGTCCCGAATGAAATAATGAACTGATTATCCTAAACTCTCTTGAAGAATCATCAAACTTGCTGGAGATCTTAAGCCCGCCTCTTAACTCTATTAGATTAATAAACAGATCATTCATTTGTGACCTTAAATAAGAACTTTAGTTTCTGCTCTTCTTCTTCAGAATATCTATGACGTAAGGTTAAGTCACGAATGAACTCTGCTTCGCAAAGATTAATTATATCTTCTCTGTCTTTATAAGAGAAATATTTTTTAACTGTATTATCCCAGAAAATTTTTTTCTGCTTAAACAGCAAGTCTTTTTTATCTAGGAGAAAAATTTCGCACTCATAATTTTTTAGATCAAGAAACGAAACGGGTGAGACATATCCTGGTCCAGAATGATTGTAGATTTTTAGAAAAGGAAACAAAGCATAGAAATTATTATAAGTTTCAGGCTCATTAAGACAGTTTGGATTTAATCTGGCATCAGTGAGTATATAGTAAACAGCCTGATCTATCACAAGCTGAAAGTAAACATTGATCATCAATTCTTCCAGATATTCTTTTGAGTAATCATTCAAGACGTTTCTTATCAGCCTCATTTTACTGCATTCACAAAATACTTTCGGCATTTCAGCTTCTGATTTCAAAAGTGATTCTTTTATGACTATTTGATTAAAAAAAATCTGGTTCAGGTATCCCCAGTTTAAATTATTATACAAGTAAGGTTCAATTGCTTTTGCTTCCATATATTTATCTTCAGTTTATTCTTCATTATTAATACTATCAAAATCTAATTTTTTATTTGAAATTATAATAATATCACGATCTGTTTTATCATTCAGCCACTTCCCGAAAAATTCTTCATAAGTAAATTCTGATACATCATTTTTATTAGGATTATTAAAATATACCTTCCTATCCCAGATATTAGTTATTACTACTGAATGATTTTCACCTGCAATCCAGTCCAAAGTCGGAATTAAAACTGCAGCTTTCTTTTCTATAAATTTTGCAATGATTATTGTTTCTGTTTCAAATTCGACCAATTCAATCTTTTCATTATGTTTACACTCTTCTAGTAATCTATCGACTTTTTCTTTTGCCTGAAGATTAGTTAGTCCTTGTTTTTCTATTACCTCAGAATAATCAATCAGTTCAAAAGGATTACCGGATATTAAATATGCGTATAAGCCATAGCTTGCTACTCCTATCAAAACACCCCACGGTAGAACGTGATTACCCGGTCCTGCTGATTCACATCTATTATAAAATTCACTTTTTGTAAATTCAATACTATAATATTTTAAAGCCATCATTGCAGCAACTGCCTGACAAGCGTCTTTATCTCTATAATCTTCTTTCTGAATTAAAGGAATATCCATTTTTTCTCTACTTTTAAATTTGTCTAAATATTTCTGCCAGTAACGATTTCTACTTTCTTAGGTTAATTTTAATTCCTTTCCGCATTGCACGCAGATACTTACATCCAATAAATGCCTGACAGCTACAATGGTTTCGCATAACGGACATAATATCATGACCTCAGCTAATTTAATGTTTTCCATCTTTCACTTCTTTTATTTAGTTGTCGTAATAGTTGCCATAATAGTTTTCAATTTATCGATCTGCTGCGTAGCACTGCTGACTATCTGATCCAGAAAACTTTTCAAAAATTTTATCATATAGAAAATCGAATCGCATCTGGCCTTTTCTTTATTACTATGATCATTTTCAATGGAAGTCCTAAGTGGGTACTATTATATTTCAAATCAAATGTTTTGTTAAATTATTTTTAGTTTTCTGATTATCTCAATAACCCTTTATCCAAAACTCCTCAGTTATGACTCTTTTCACAGTAATGGATGATAATTCATTTACCATATTTTCTATAAGGACTTTTAGGATCACCGGGATACCAAACATCAGGAAGCATACTCTTCTGCTTTGTAGAATTTAATTCTGTAGCATGAGAACCAATATCATTTAATCTATTAATCATCTCCTGTATTGCTAAATTCCTTTCATACTCTTCATGTTCGAGACGCTCTTTTCTTTGAGATCTAGATTCAGTTGTTCCTTTCAACCCCAGTAGTTCTAACACCGCTGAAATACCCCAAAATATAAGTAATAATGTTAACATTTCGTAACTCCTTTAATTGTTATTATTATACACATAGTCTAAATTTTAACTCCATTCCTTAGAACTACGGGGCTCTCAGTAGGTAAATCACTCTTCTGTAAGATTAAAATGTGACTCATTCTACTCATCCATGGATCCGATGTTACTTTTTGCATTCATATTATGCTCCAAATCCAAATCCCTTAATAGTGCTTTCGCTGTTTGAAGCGTAAAATCCATCATAAAGCATTCTGAAATACTGAGAGAAATCTTCTTCGCAAATTTCACCCTTCATTCGTTTGCAGGACTCTAACTGTTTAATCAGATTTACTAAAAGTGCCCCGCTTACATTTTTAGATTTCAATTCTGCTAACGTCATTTCATTAAAAAATGAAATTATCTTTTCATCTTCTGTTTCACGATAAATTAATTGCAAATAATTTTTATGGTCTATTTCCGCAATATCCAATACGACGCTAAACCGACCGGGACGGGAAGCAGCAGAATCAATCAGTTGTTTGGAATTTGTAGTTGCCAAAAGAAATACTTCGTTCGGCAGAAAGCCGTCTAAGAGATTCAGAAAATTTCCCAGTGTATGGTTATTACTAAAAGTATCCCTGTTAGATACTAAAAAATCGAGATCATCAATTACAAGAATAACCGGTGAAAATAACTTGCAGAAACTAAACATCTCCTCAATCGGTAATTCAGATCCATTACATAAAATTACAGTAGCCTCCCCTTTGATTTCATTAATGATCGCAGTGATTAAATTTGATTTTCCTGTGCCCGGTTTGCCTGCTAATAAATAACGTAATGCTGTTCTGTTCTTCTTGAAATTACGGGCTTCATATATAAACCGTTTAATCTGATGCTGTTTACTTTCCGGAATGAAAATATTTGAGAGAGTAATTGACGGCAATTCGACAATTTCAATCCCGCTCAGAATATCCGAACCATCGTATTTAGATGAAGTGAAAGTCATTATTTTATTACCGATAGATGAATTCCGAATTGACTCTTGTTTTAAAAGTTTTAGTAAGTCTTTTGCATAAACTGCAATAGATGAAAAGCCGCTGATATACACCTGATTTTTCTCGGCTATTCGTAAAGTACGCTGCGATTCAATATATACTGTTTTAAAAGTCAACTCGTAATTTGCTCCGTTAAATTCTATACTTGCGAAAAGGAATAAATCATCGAATCGGAAAAGTTTTGTTGTTTCATCATAACAAACATTCGGCGGTTTTAACAAAGGGTGGAAATAATTAATGCAACCCATAATCTTTTTTACTTTAATCTGCGAATGCTTTAGTTTACCATAGCAAAGATTATACAGATAATTTTTAATTAAAGTATTTAAAAACGAGTTCAAGTCTTCAATATGATGAGAATAATTAACTGTTCCTGCTTTGGATTTAATTGATACTATTTTCATTTTATGATTTCATATTATCTCTAAGAATTACCTATTTCGTTTTTCCTATTCAAGGTTTTTAAAATATTTTGATGTGAATAATATATACCTTGATGATACTGAGGATGTTTTTCAAAGCGTATGCACGAGGATGCAATGATTGAGTATATGATTCTAAGGTAAGAGGGTGATAATATTAAAAAAACCATTTTTATCTCCGAAATTTATTTTTATTCTCGTAGTAAAGATGGCAGCAATTACTTAAACAGCCGAAACTTTATTGTTTCAGTTAGTTTTCTTTTGGGGATGTATTTCTTCGGGGGTAAATTAACTTATTTTTTTAATTTTTGACAACTCCAACTTAATTTTTCCAGTTTTTATTGCATTCTTTAATGAGCCTATTACACACCAGACATTGTTATCATAACTGAATTTTTCTGGTTTATATTCTAATTCATTTTCAGAATTTTCATATTCAATTTTCAAAAATTTCTGACTTTTTTTTGCGATGACTAATTTACTAATTAAGGAAAGAGGTCTTTCACCCTCCTTATTCATTAATTCATCGAGATTTTTTTCATGCTCTTTATCTTCAATTAAATTTAAGTATAAAAACGAACCTAGAAAATCTTTATGCACGGCCGCGGGGATATTGTTTTTTAATTTAAACCCGTACGTTTTTCTTTCGATAAGTGCTGCGATTTGATCATTTGCTAATCCTGCATCACTTAACCATTGCTCAATATTATTCAAATATCTGCCTATATAATTTTTTTGAGCTATGGTCTCTACTCCTAATTTGTCCCAGATATTAGTTTGAGATATAAAAGTATTATCAGATTCTGTTTTATTAATTTCAAGCAACCCTAATGTTAGATAGGCATTAAAGATCTTTTCTGTTTTTATTTTTACATCCTGACCCATATGACCATCTATTATTATTTTATATATTTAATAGTTTATTAAAAAGAAAATCACACCAATTCTTTTTTTTGTTCATTAGCTCACAATATTCTGTATTTTCCCAGGATATCAATTCATTACAAATACCTTCCAACGATAAAACATCAGCAAACCTATATGTTAATTTAAGTCTAGATATATTTAGTGCATCAACTTTACTCCAGATTAATATAGCACCAGCGATCTGGACATTATTTACAACGTCGCCAGTTATTGCTTTATATGATATTCTTACATTATCATCGTTAGGTCTCTGTGCCAACTTAAGAAATTCCTTAAAGCCTTTACTATTGTTCATAATTCTTATTACCCCAGGAAAATTTACACACTCGAGTGGTAAAAACTTATACCGTTCATATTCCAACCAACATTTCATTTCTACAATATAAATTTTATTGGTGTTATTTCTTTCGCGAAATGTAAAATCAAGAGTAGAAGGACGCCTGTTATTTGGTGGAGAATAGATTGATGGTCTCCCTAAGTTTTCATATGTTGAACGCTTATCATTACACCATATTCTTATAATTTCTTCAGCAAAAATTCCAAAAATTCTCGAAAGAAATTTGTCTCTGTTTGGACTCACTGAATTAAAAATTTCAACAAAATTCATCATTTTTTTTACAATAAATAATTTTTCCATTAAAGATATGCAAGTTTAGGGAAAATATGGACTCCATCAAAGCCACCAATTATTTAGCATCAGTATAAGATTCTTTATAATTAAAATTAAATGGGAAAAATGATTTTTATATTTAACAAATGAAGAAATTTATTCAAAGTGTAAAAAATGTGAGGAAGAGGATAACAAAAAATTAATAAGAACCAATATTCATTGGGCATATTTAAAGCTTTACGAAAGACTTGCTAATGCTGAGATTAAGAAAAGTCAACTTGGAAGTAAATTGAAACCAATATTAATTGGGAATAAAAATCCATCTGCAATGAATAAAATTGTTGAGACTAGTAACGACCCTTAAAAAGAGGGTGAAGAAAATTTCTGTAAACTTGATGACATGAAAAAGGAGTTTAAGAGAGAGTTCAAAGAAGTTTTTGAAAAATTTGATAAAAAGTTAAATTCATTGTAGCAAAAATTCTAGCAAAATTCAGGCGAATCAGACAAAATTCCGATGATTTAGAACAAAAAAAGTTTGAATTCTAATTAAAAAAGCCACTTTTGAAAACACTATTTTGCCTGTCAAGCAGGAGGTCGTCCCGAATGAAATTCGGGAAGTCTCGTCGGTCCCCTTTAAAGTTTTGTTGATTGAAATCACCACAAAACTTCATTAATTGTTTTCCACGCAGTTCATTATCCGCTCAACTATTATCCAAGTTGTTAAAACAAGGAGTTACTAATAATCCAGTTAATAGACCAATGATTAAGATTTGTTTTGTCCATGTTTTTTTCTCTCAAAATATCGCAACTTGCTGAGTAGCGATGACAACTCTTCAAGTGGAATTGCCCCACCTGACAAAATATTCTACTCCCGGTTTAATGATGCATCTATGATTTGCTTCAGTACTTTGAGGTCAATCTCCTCCAACTTATTTATGTACAGGCAGCCAACACCCACCTTGTGTTTGCCGAGCTTTTTGAGAGCAGCAGCATGCTCTTTAATACCTGTGCTAAGATACAAAGATAGATTTGCTTTTCGGGGCGAGAAACCTATATGAAGCCAATCAACCTCTCTTCCGGTAGCAGGGCTTTTGTATCTTTTGATACCAAAACCGATGACTGAGCTGCTCCATAATACTGGTTCTTCTCCCGTAGCTTTTCTCATCATTTCCAAAAGCACAAAACAGTCTTTACGCTTTTGTTCATCCTTAACATTGTTGATAAAATCCTCAACGCTTGCCGAGGTAGGTTTTGTTTTTATGTCAGCCAGTTTTGATTTTTTTTCAGTCATGATAAATTATTATTTGTTTGACATTAGTCTCGTTTAACAGTTTCGAATTCTGCTTTCGTGGGGGCTTCAAAGCACAATACCATTAACCCATGCAAAAGTTTGATTGAAGAACTGAACTTGATTTAAGCACTGAACGATCAATTTCTTAAACCCGTTGTTAGCGGCTGATTTACTTGTTTCCCTACCTTGCTTCTTTGACACTGTTAATATCTTTAAATAACAGCATTTCGCCAATTCGAGTTGATGCTCCTGTGTAAAAGCCCGTTTCGCCTGCAAATTCTTTTGGATTATTGAAGGTTCCAAGAATAATGTCAAAAATAGGAAGGTCAGAATAATTGAAAGCATGAACACCTTTTGCATGATGAATTGAGTGCGATTCAGGTCTTTGAAAAATATATCCCATCCATTGTGGTGTCTTAATATTTGTATGCTGAATTACCGCAAGAAAAGTTGCACCGTAAATCGCATAAATTGTTGCTTGAACAGTAAATCCGCCTGCTACAACTAATGCCATGCTTGTTAAGAGTGTGAAACCTATCATGTCCATTGGGCTAAAAAAGAACGCACCATATGCATCTACACGTTCGGCACTATGATGCATTTGATGAAAAATTCTCCACAGAATACTGCTATTATGCATTGAACGATGCCAGAAGTATACTCCAAATTCATAAATCAATAATGCAACAATAGCCCCGCCTAAATCACCCAAAAATGACATATCGAAAATTTGATATTGTGCAAGTGCGTCATTCCAAAACATCGGAAGATAGGATGAAAGAAAAAAATAAATTACAAAGGCTAATATCCCTTTTATTTTCCAATATTTAATTTTTGGTAAAGGTCTGCCTGGAAATAACTCTTCGGCAATCATAAGAACGAGAAAGATACTTATGACTATGATGGATGCCGGGTCCATCAAAAGTTGAAGGGGACTTGGTAGGTTCATTAATTTGTCAATCATAATATTGTCGTTTGATGAGAGTTTACAAATTTGCCGCTAACGTTCCGCGGGCATGCGAAGTGCAGGATTAAAAGGCACTTCGCTGTCCGCTGCTACAGATATTATTGAATACTGAAAACATTTTTTCATAGAGGAAACCCGCATTGGGTAAGCCCGCTGTTATAGGCTGTGTTTGTTTTTTTAGTTTCTTAATTTACTGTCATTTTATTTTTCACATATTTTCTTCAATTTATCGAGAGCTTTTGGGTAGGTCTCATTCATATAATCCAGAAAATCTTCTGTTGTATCCAAGTCAACAACAACCGAAGTAATTCCTTTGTTCTCTATGAATGTGTAGTTTTCAAATCCATTTGCCCACTTTTCTACTTCTGGTCCTTCAGTTATTTCTACGTTCGCTTTTACAAGTCCGTAATGGCGAATTGAAATAAATTGGTTGGGAATGTTATCAATTATTTCCGAAACCATGCCGCCCTTTTCTCCCTTCTCATCAGTTCCTATGAATAACATTTTACTGCCCTTATTCCAACTCCCCTCATAGGTAGATGTCGGATTAAACAAGGCAGTCCATTGCTCATAAGTTGATTTGTTACTAATGCCCAACATTACATCATATACTTTATTTGCTGGTGCATTAATACTCACATTGAATTTAGTTTTTTTCATAATCATAAATTGTTTGATTTAATAGTTAACTTCTTAAAATTTTTTCCATTTTACGTCCTTTCGCCAATTCGTCGACCAACTTGTCAAGATACCTTACTTGCCTGGTTAATGGATTTTCAATGTCTTCAATTCTATAACCACAAATTACTCCTTTAATCAAGGCAGCGTTTCGGTTTAGTTTTGCATTCTTAAAAAATGTTTCGAAAGTTTCTTTCGAGTCGATGAGTTGTTGCAGTTTATTATCATTATAACCTGTCAGCCATTCTATCACTTGATGCAATTCTTTTTTTGTTCTGCCTTTGCTCTTCACTTTTGTGATGTAGTGCGGGTAAACCGAAGCAAATGTCATTTTTGCTAAACGCTCATCGTGCTGGGATGTAGTTTTCATTTTATTTTAATCTTTCTAATTGCCCTTTTCTTTTAACGATGTTTTTATAGTCCCATTGTATTTTTTCAGATTTGCCTAACCAACGTTTCAATTCTTTTGTGTTGATTTCAACAACACTTTTGTAAAATATCGAAGCGTCTTTAAATTTTTCCCTCTTATCATCAGTTTTTCTTCGTCAAAACTTGCACCGCTCCAAAACATCAGACGAATGCCGCGTTTTTCTTTACTGTATCCGACAATAGGATTGCCATCTATAAACCAAACGGGATGTCTATGCCAGATTTTGTTGTCTGCTTTGTTCAGATGTTTGTTGATTTCTTGAAAAAGCAAATCGCAAATTGCTTTGTCGTTAGAAGAAAGATTGTTGTTGTACGTAATCGTGTCCATTATTGTGAAATATTTTTAAACCATTTTTTTGCATTTGGTCTCCGGTGAGGGCAGCCTGGCCAGCAACAAGGTTGTCGTTTGCCGTCTTTCAAATATTCAACCATGCGATCAATATGTTCTAATCTTGTCTCTGATTTTTTGACGATAGTAACCCAACAAATCCACTCGTTACGTTGAATTGGTGTAAGACTATTCCAGCGGGCAAGTGTTTGCTCATTAGAAGCCAATGCTTTCTTCATATCTTCCGGAATATCGTGTAGGATACCATTTGAAATATTATGAATAATATTTTTTGAACTGGTCATTTAATTCATTTCATATTCTTTTTAATAATTTTACGATATCAGTGAGCTTTGAATTGTCTTTTTAATTCGAAGAGGGTTTTTAAGTTTCTTTTGATTGACTTTCGAAATACTCTTCAACCAAATTTTATTTTTTCAAATACTCCTTGTAAAAATTGTTTAGTCGTTAATCTCGAAAACTATTTATTTACTTTTCAGTTCTCTTGTTTGTATTGTCATTTAGTTTTGCCTTTGAATGTTGCATATATTGCCATTGCGTGCCCGTGTCCCAATCCAAATTCATCTTTAAGCCAATTCGTAATTTCTGTTGCTTTTACGGTTTTTAAAAGTTCTCCGCTTTTCATAAAACCTTTTTTCTCCGCAAGTTTTTTGAAGTCAGCAGGCGTCTTTCCTGTCTTGACTTTAATATTGTCTATATATGCTTGAAATGACATAATTATTAATCCTTAATTGACTTGCGATCGTGATG
>DAOLIQ010000105.1:0-9804 GCA_035328465.1 Ignavibacteriaceae bacterium
AATTTAAGAAATTGTTTTATGAATCAATATTTGATTTTACTTCAAAGTCTTTCTAATTTCATTTTAAACAATTGGAAATATTTTCGCATCAAATGAATAATTTTTCTAAAACCGGGCAAACCTCTAATCAGATAGATTCCTATAAAAAATTTGCTTCCGCTAATCCGCTTTTATCCTCAAAAGAAAATTTTGAACGGACTTATCTAAACTCTATTAATAAATCAGAAGATTTTTGGAGCAGCATTGCAGAGAAATTATTTTGGTTTAAAAAATGGGATACTGTTTATAATCAAAAATTTACAAATCCCAAATGGTTTGTTAATGCTAAAACTAATATCTCATTCAATTGTTTAGATAGACACGTTTCGACCTGGAGAAAAAATAAAGCTGCAATAATATGGGAGGGGGAATCAGGAGAATCAAGAATTCTTACTTATCAAATTCTTTTTGATGAAGTAAACCGGTTTGCGGGCGTGTTAAAATCCACTGGTGTGAAAAAAGATGATGTCGTAATTATTTTTATGGGCAACATCCCAGAATCGATTATTGCAATGCTTGCCTGCTCACGGATTGGCGCAGTGCATTGTGTTATCAGTGCTGTGACAACGGTTGAGTCGCTTCGGAAAAAAATTGAGGATTCGGGGTCAAAATTTATTATTACTGCGGATTCGTCCTTCAGAAAGGGAACAGCCATTCCGTTAAAACAAAACCTTGATTTAGCAATCAGTTCGAATGAGAGAATTCAGAAAGTAATTGTCCACAAGAGAAATTCAGATTCTCATTTTATTATGCTGAATGGGCGCGATGTTTGGTGGCATGATGAAATTAAAAAATCTTCGGACATTATAAAAGCGCGGGAGCTTGATTCAGAGCAGCCGCTTTTTATTATTTATACCGCAGGACAATTAGATAACCCCGTTGGATTGGTTCATTCGTCCGCTGGATTTATGGTGCAAAATTATATCTCATTTCAATGGCTGTTTGGAATAAGGGAAGATGATGTTTTTTGGTGCACAAGTGATATCTCCTCCATTGAAGCACATGCATATTCTATTTACGGCGCTTTGCTTAACGGTGCCACCACTGTTCTATACGAAGGCATGCCAAATTATCCTGAACCGGATCGCTATTGGAAAATAATTTCAACTTACAAAATAAACGTTTTCATAACCTTGCCTACAAACGTTAGAGCATTTCAAAAAATAGGTACGCTCTGGATGAATAATAATGATATTTCTTCTTTGAGGCTCATAGCAGTAACCGGTGAATCAATTGAAGAAGAATCAATGAAATGGTTTTTTGAAGAGGTGGGACAAAAAAAATGTCAGCTTATAAATTTTTGGATTCAAAGTGAAAGTGGTTCAGCACTGTTTTCGTCATTTATAAATAATGAAAAAACCTTGTGTAAAAATTGTGCTTCCCCGCTGCCGGGAATCGAATATGCAGTGCTCAATAAAAAAAGCGGGATTTTAGGAAATGACATGATTGGTTACTTAGTTCTTCGTAAAAGTTGTCCATCCATTGTTCGATCTGTAAATAACAATAAAAAATATTTCAAAGAACATTATTACAATTATTTAAAAGACTTCTTCTTTACTGGTGATGCTGTTCAAAAAATTAATCACAACGAAATAAAAATTATCGGCAGAGTTGATTCTGTAGTAAAAATCGCAGGGGCACGAATCAGCATTGCTGAAGTTGAGTCTTCGCTTCGTTCGATTGAGGGAATTACCGACGCCGCAGTAATATGCAAACCGGATGAAATTAAAAATAATGCGCTTGTTGTTTTTGTCTCGCTTAAAGATGGTGTAGAAGGTTCTTTATTATTCAAAGAAGAGATAAGAAATCATATTGCAAATACTGTGGACATAGCAGCGAAACCCGATGAAATATTTTTTATAAAACAGATCCCGAAAACTGAAGATGGCAAAATTGATCGGAAACATCTGAGAGAGGTTGTTCTTTTGAATATAGATAAAAAATTACAAAATAAAATAGATGATTACCTGCTGCTTGAAAATCTCTTTATTGATAATTGAGTTATTCAATAGACAAAAAATTTTTAAGAATCAATAATCCCGCATCACCGCTTTTTTCAGGATGAAACTGCACACCGAAACTTTTATTTTTTTCAATTGAAGCAGAAAAATTAATTCCGAATTCTGATACCGAAGTTGTATTCTCAGCCACCGGTAGAAAATAACTATGATCAAAATAAAATTTATCATCGCTCTGAATACCTGATAGTATTTTACTTTCACTTCGAATATGAATTGGAAACATACCTGTGTGCCGTTCGTTAGGAGCAGGTGCTGAAAATTTTTCCGTCGAACCGGGAAATATTCCGAGACATGAGACGTTTCCTTCGGACGAATAAGCACTCATCAGCTGCATACCGAGCCCAATGCCAAGCAATGGACGCTTGATGATTCTCATCACTGTAAAAAGATTCATCAAGTGTAATTTTTTAAGCCCGGAGGAAGCTTCACCGTAGCCGCAAAGTATTACACAATTCGCACGGCATATTTCATATTCTGATGAAGTGACTTTGTATTCAATAGAAAGTTCGTCTAACGCTTGTTGAATGTTTGCTGTGTTTTCTTTTCCTAAATCTATTATAATTATCATGCTTTTTATTTTTTATCATTCAAAAATAAATAAAATAATTTGCCTGAGCAGATAAATTTTGGGTAAGCCCGTTAATCGTTAATTTGAGTATAGAAAAAATTACGATTGTAAATGAGATACAATGATTTAAAAAAAATAGTTCACCAGCATTCAAATAAATCTCAGGCAATATTTTTACAGCGGTTTTTCAAAACTGCACCCGGGCAATATGCTGAAGGAGACATTCTTGCAGGAATTAAAGTACCGGTTCAAAGAATGATAGCAAAACAATTTACTGATCTTTCATTGGATGAAACCCAAAAAGCAATGCAATCTAAAATTCACGAAGAACGGCTGATTGCATTATTTATTTTGATCAGTAAATTTAAAAAAGCAGATGATATCGAACGAGCAAAGATAATTGATTTATATTTGAATAATCGAAAACACGTTAACAACTGGGACCTTGTTGATCTTTCTGCACCAAAACTTTTAGGCGTGTGGCTCGTTGATAAAGACAGAGCGATTCTTTTCAAATTTGCGAAATCGAAAAATCTTTGGGAGAAAAGGATCAGTATTCTAAGTACTTTTAAATTTATTCAGTGCGGTGAGTTTGAATGTACTTTAAAAATTGCTAAAATTCTTTTAAATGATGAGCACGATTTAATTCACAAAGCCGTTGGCTGGATGCTGCGGGAAATTGGTAAAAGAGATTTACGAGTTGAAGAAGATTTTTTGAGAGAGTATTATCAGAAAATGCCGCGCACGATGCTTCGCTATGCAATCGAAAAATTTCCCGAGCCGAAACGCAAAGCTTATCTTAAAGGCAAAATCAATTCATCTTTTCTTAATGAAATAAACAGATAAATATGAGCAATAGAAAAAATATATCCTCCGGTGCTGTTTGGGAAGACTTGATAGGTTATTCAAGAGCAGTAAGGATAAATAATATTGTTGAAATTTCCGGGACAACTTCTACCGATGGCGATAGAATTATTGGGGTTGGAAATGTTTATGAACAGGCAAAATATATTCTAAAAAAAATTGAAAAAATTTTATTAACTGCAAATGCTTCACTTGAAGACGTAATAAGAATCAGAATGTTTGTTACTGATATTTCGAAATGGGAAGAAATCGGAAAAGCTCATAATGAATTTTTTCAAAATATAAAACCGGCTGCAACAATGGTGGAAGTAAAATCGTTAATACATCCGGATTTACTGATAGAAATAGAAGCCACAGCAATTATTCACTAATTATTTGTCGGAATTTCAAATGGATTTTTATCACTTGTAATAATTCTCATGCTTTAATAGCTTGAGCATAGAATTAGAAAGCATTTATGAAGAACAAATTATTTTACACTTACTTTGATGATGATGAACTTCTTCGCATCACCAACAAAATTCAGACAATTGAAAAAGTTACTTCAGGCGAAATTTGTGTAACAATCAAAGAAAAGAAAAAATTTTCCGAGAGGAAAAAATCAATATCTCAGCTTGCGGAAACTCAGTTTTATAAACTCGGGATTAATCATACACGCGATCATACAGGAATAATAATTTTTCTTCTGCTTGAAGAAAAACAATTCCACATCCTTGCAGATGAAGGCATCAATTCGAAGGTCAATGCCGATACATGGGAAAAAATCAAAGATCAAATGCTTGCTCATTTCCTGGCAGGCAATTTTTGTGAAGGCATTCTTCTTGGGCTTGATGAAATTGGTCGGATACTCTCCGAACACTTTCCTATTAAAGTTGATGACACTAACGAAATTTCTAACAAGGTTATTGTTGAATAATGAACTTACTTTTTGCAGCAATACCTGTTTTTCTTTTTAATTTACCATTCGGTTATTGGCGGGCAAACGTCAAAAAATTTTCGCTTCAATGGGCGCTCGCCATTCATCTCCCTGTGCCGTTTGTTGTTGCGATCAGATTTTATAGTCATATTGGATTTGAACTTTATACTTATCCCATACTTATCGCAGCTTTTTTTACCGGTCAGTTTTTAGGCGCAAAAATATATTCAAACAGAAAAGAAAAATCCAGTAAATATCTTTCCTCTTGTCTGGTTATGGATTTAATCAGAGGCGGTATTAATTAGTCAAATTGTAATCATTATTAATCTAAGGTCATCAAATGAAAAAAATAATTTTAATAACTTTGTTTATCGGTATTATTTCTTTACCGGTATATTTTATTTATTCATCCAGTTACTTCGAATCAAATACAAAACAGAAAATAGAAGAAATGAAAGACAACATAAAAGATATTTCAGTCAAAGATATTAATGGAAATGAAATCGCTCTTTCAAGTTATGAAGGAAAAGTTTTATTGATAGTAAACGTTGCAAGTTTCTGCGGATACACTCCACAGTACGAAGGGCTTGAAGAGATTTATCAGACTTATAAAGATCGAGGCTTCGAAATACTTGCTTTCCCGTGCAATCAATTTGGCCAGCAAGAGCCGGGAACGAATGAGGAAATTCAAAATTTTTGTTCATCAAAATATAATGTCACTTTTAAATTGTTTGATAAAATAGAAGTGAACGGAGAAAATCGCTCTCCACTCTTTGAAAGATTAACAAGCAGCTCTGCAATCGAACAGGGTGACGTAAAATGGAATTTTGAAAAATTTCTAATTGCAAAAGACGGTTCAATCGTTGAAAGATTTCGCAGCAAAGTTGAACCAACAAGTAAAAAGATAACCTCCGCAATTGAGACTGAGCTTACCAAATAGTAAAGTGATAAAAACTGATTCCAGTTGTACCTCCTCTAATCCGTACTCGATTAGATCAAATGCTTCGGCAATTCTGCTTTTACTGTTAACATTTTCTCTTCTATTTATCGCTTGTAATAAATCGGACATCGCAATTGATGAAGAGGAAATTGCTGATGATTCAACTGATGTGTGGTACAAACAGGCCGACATTGAACTTGGTTCAAAAATACAAATGTTTTCTTCATCAACGGGAGTCGCAGTTTCGCGGGGCCGCGGGAATATCCCCGGCAATGCTTACAAATATGAAAATGGAAAATGGATTTCAATATTCAATTTTCCTTATTCTGATTTCCCGTTAATCAGACAGTACGATTCAACAAAAATTTGGGTTATAAATCACCTGACGCATACAGGTCATTATAAACCTGTACTTACTGAAATAACTGCAAATGGTAAAAAAGAAATTGACTTACCTTCTGTAAAATGGGATGATACTGATTTTGCGATGTGGAAAACACTTACTATTTCTCGTGACAAAACAGCCTGGCTTGCGGGTCAGCAAGGCAATATTATTTTTTATAATAAAAAAAAATGGCAAGTTCATCCAAGTCCGGTAAATAGAGATTCGCTTTCTAATTTTCTTTCAGGCGATATAAATGATTTATTCATGTTTGATTCAAAAAACGGCTGGGGGGTGGGAAAAGACGGTTTGATAATTAGATGTATTGAATCTAATTGGCAAAAGTTTGCTTCGCCGACAAATAATCATCTGGAAAAAATCTGGATGGCAAATAAAAATTTTGGATGGATCACCGGACAGAATGGAACTCTTTTAAAATACGATGGGAAAAAATGGGAAGTTCAGAGAATCGAAACCGCCGATCATCTGCTCTCCATAAAAGGAATTGATTCAACCTATGCTATCGCCGTTGGTGCTAATTCTACAATGTTTGAGTATGATGGAAGAATATGGAAAAAAAACATTGATGCGGTGAGCATTGAAGATAATTTTCAAGATGTCGATTTCGTTTTAGAATCTGACCGCAGGCAAAAGACCTGGATTATTGGCGACAATGGAATTTACACTAACTCCAAAACGATTGGGTTCTCGTTTACTGATTTTACTTCGCGTGCTTCGTTAAGACCAAACAGCCGCGGTGGAATATTTTTTAATCATGATGATCACTCTGCCCCCGATCTACTTTCGCTGCCTTCGGATGGTCCTGCCGTAATCTACGAAAATAATGGCAGGGGTATTTTTACAGAATATAAATACAACGAGAATTCTTCCGATCCGCTAAGAAGTTCGAACTATACTGCGGTTGCTGATTTTAATAATGATGGTGAAAATGATATCATTCAAATTTATTATGCCGACAAATTTAAAGTTTATCTTGGCAGTGGAAATTCATTCAGAGATTTTTCTGATAAATCGAATCTCAATTTTGAGTATATCAACCCGGCTTCCCTTCTTTCTGGCAGCACTTCTGATTTTGATAACGATGGTAACCTCGATTTGTTGATTTGGAATTATGACGGACAGTCATATTTCTATAGAAATAACGGAGCTGCACAGTTTACTTCTGTCAGCGGCGGAACAGGTTTACCTCTCAGCAAAAAATTACCTATTAATACTATGTTGAATGGTGATTTTAATAATGATGGTCTTACCGATATATTTTTGGTATATCGCATTCCGGTCGCCCACAAATACTTTTCACTTTATTTGAACAAGGGTAATTTTCATTTTGAAGAAAAAACACCGCCGGAATTTAAATCGCTTAATAATTTATCACTCAATTCCAATTCGGCTTGTACAGCAGACTTCAATAATGACGGCTGGTTGGATATATTCATTCAGAATCAGCAAGCTCCTCCTATTTTATTTATAAACAAAGGTGATGCTTCATTCGATAACCAATCAGAACGGGCTGGATTTAACGAAATCATTTTTAATCCCGAACCATTAAACGGCTGTGCTTCGGCTTGCGATGTGAATAATGATGGATGGATGGATTTGTTCGTCAGCTCAAAATTGTTTTTAAATTCAAAGCGAATGAGCTTTCGTGAAGTTAGCCAGGAAACAGGAATCAATTTTGCCGGTAACCCTTCCTTTGCTGATATTGATAATGATGGAGACAACGACTTGTTTGTAGGCATCAGTGAAGCAATTGGCGATAATGGAAATAAATGCGTGCTTTATAGAAATAATCTTAACAGAAATAATTATTTGAATGTTAAATTATTTCCTGACGTTTCTAATCGCTCAGGTGCTGGTGTGAAATTATCCCTAACGGGGTTCGACAAGAAAGGAAATATAATTTCAAAGGAATTTTGTACAGCAGGCTGTGGTTCATCACCTGTATTGCAAAATATGACCAATATAATTTTAGGAGTTCCGCTGAATATCAAGTATAATTTGAAAGTAGAATTTCCGGCTGGCGGTAAATTGGAATTTCCAAATGTAACGCGCGGATCAGTTCTTGAAGTTTATGAATCAACTTTCGTTAAAAGATTAGTTACCCTATCATCTAAATCTATTCAAAGAACATTCTTATTGTTAAATCTTCCTATTGAAATTATTAAGCTAATAATCATAATAATTATTATTGGCTTACTTTATTTTGCTGCAGTAAAATTTAAAGCTAAAAACGTCACCGGTTATTATTTCATTCCCATAACCTTATTGTTGATCTATTTGCTTATCGTTCATTTTACAATAAATGAGCCGTGGCTCATTTCGTCAGCTATTTCTTTTTCTGTAATTCCCGCATTAGGTGTTTCTTTTATTTATGCTGCTAAAAATTATCTTGAAAAGAAAAACGCAAAATATATTTCGCATTTTAGAATTGAAGGCAAAATAGGCGAAGGTGGAATGGGCGCCGTTTATAAAGCATATGATTCTATTACCAAAAAAAATGTTGCCTTAAAATTGATGAACCCCGCCTTGCTCCAGGATGCGGAAAATAAAAAAAGATTTTCTGGAGAAGGACAGCTTCTATCTTCTTTTAATCATCCAAACATCGTGAAAGTGTTTGAAACGGGTGAAGCTGACGATAAATTTTTTATTGCAATGGAATATCTTGAAGGGGGAACATTAAAAAACTTGCTTGAAAAAAATTATCCACTTGATAATTCTTTAGTAAAGAAAATTATGATTCAGATTTGTGAGGGGCTGGCGGAAATTCACTCGCATAAAGTTGTTCATCGTGATTTGAAGACCAATAACATTATGCTTGATTCTTTTGGCAATATCAGAATTATGGATTTTGGTCTATCAAAGTCAACACTCGTTTCAACAATGACTTCACTCGGAACGGTAATCGGAACCCTTGGATACGTTGCGCCTGAGCAAGTGACCAATATTAATTCTGATCATCGGACTGATATTTTTTCCGTCGGCGTTATTTTTTATGAACTGCTCGCCAATACCTTACCGTTCAAAGGTGAAAATGAAATTGCACTTATTCATTCTATTTTTAACAATACCCCGCCGCCGCCTTCATCAATGAATAATCTTATTGGGAAATTGGAAGATGAGATTGCAGAGAAATGTTTGCAGAAAGATCCTGCACGAAGATATCAGAGCGTGCAAGAATTAATTTTAGATTTGAATAAACTTTAGTGTGATTATTGAAATGTCTAATTTCAAATCGGTTTTAATCGGTTTAAAATGCGTACTATTTTTTCAGATCACTTTAGCAGCAGCATTTTTTTGACTGAAGAAAACTCCCCTTCACCAACTGCGGGATAAACATGTATTTTGTAAATGTACATCCCGCTTGCTAATCTGCTGCCATCAAAATTATACTCATAGTAGCCGGATTTCTTTTCTCCATTTACTAGTTCAGCCACTCTTTCTCCAAGAATGTTATAAACACTTAGATTAACTTTCGAATCCTTTGGCAAAGTAAATGTGATTTTGGTTGTTGGGTTAAAGGGGTTGGGATAATTCTGATTCATTTCAAACTTTTCCGGCAAAGAAGATTTTATATTTATTGTTTTGAAAAACTGTCTGCCTTCGTTTGTTGTGATCTTAAATTTAATATCCGAACTTTGATCGGTATTCGTTGTTCGATCTGCGTCAAACAAAAACTTTGCGATCATCTCTTTGCTTTGGGGAACTTTTGTTATCTCAACTTTTTTTGAATTGAATTTTATCCAATCCGGCGCAGACTCAACCTCAATCATTACATCATTAAAATCAGTACTGGTTGTGTTGTTCACAGAAAGTTCAATCACATTTCCTTTTGAGTCGAATGGGACTTCATAAGGCTGGCAATATAGAATTGATGCTGTTATTAATATTGTTATGGTTGTTAGTAGTTGTTTCATTGTTTAATTGTAAAATTGCTAAATTGTTAATTGTACATTGTTAATTGTTAATTCTCTCCCCGATATACTCCAGATAGTAATGCAGAAACTTCCATCCTTCTGTTGTTAACAAAGGAGAGGGTGAATTATAGTTTTCTTC
>DAOLIQ010000106.1:0-9717 GCA_035328465.1 Ignavibacteriaceae bacterium
CAGAAAATCATTATCAGCAAAGCAAGCATCGCAATACCAAGTACATTATAATTTATGGTTGAAAAAGTTTCAAAGTAAACCATCCATTTTTCATGAAACTCAGCTGGAACTTTTTCTATTTGCAATCCAAAAAAATCTTTTACCTGAGTAGAAAATATCAGCAAAGCAATACCGCTGGTAAATCCAACGACAACAGGGTAGGGTATAAATTTTATCAGCGAGCCAAACTTGACAATTCCCATTATCACTAAAATAATTCCTGCCATGATGGTAGCGATTGCAAGACCGGTTGTTCCGTATTGCTGAACGATTCCGTAAACAATAATTATAAATGCACCGGTCGGTCCGCCAATCTGAACACGGCTGCCGCCAAAAAAAGAAATTACAAATCCAGCAATGATAGCCGTTATAATTCCTTTTTCCGGAGTAACACCGCTTGCAATACCAAATGCAATTGCAAGGGGAAGAGCCACTATACCAACGATAACACCGGCTGTTGCGTCTGCAATAAATTGTTGTTTGTTGTAGTTTTTAAGAGTTGTAAAAAGCTTTGGTTTAATAATGGGCATTAGAGTAAATCCGTTTAATAATTTTTTTAGTAGGTATAAAAATAAATAAAAATCAGTAATTGTTATTTATTACTTTGTTATGAGATAAATTCAATTTTGATTAATAGAACAAAGCCTGAAATCAGATAACTTCAGGCTTGGTAAAATAAGATTTAGATTGTAATCTAGTTAGACGTTCCTCTTGGGTGTTTTATTTTATCCCAATATTCTGCAAAGTTAAAACCCTTATAACTCGGGCTTTCTTCGTTATGGCAAGTCTTGCATAATTTTTCCGCAGATCCATCAGCTACTAAAATATTATTCATCCCATTTTTAATTGACTCTTCACGGCTTTTCATAATTTTCATAACTTTATAATCTGAACCAGCACCGTGGCAGCTTTCACATTGAACACCATCCACGGCTTTAAATTTTGCATCAAACATTTCGGCAGCAGATCCATAACCGGTTGTATGACACTTTAAGCATTCTGGTGATTCAAAAGCTTCTGTTTTGAGTCCCATTTTGGTTACTATCTCTTTGGACTTTTCTGATTTAAGAGTTTCCATTGCTTTTGAATGAGCACTATTACTCCATATACCAAACTGGTTTCCTGTCTTTTCTGTTTTGTGACAAGTTGCGCAAACAGATACACCAACATACTTGTGACTCTGCGCAAAAGTTAAGGTAGTGAATATAATTAACAGAGCGACGAGTGAATATTTGAACATTGTTTATCCTTTCAATTTATAGAAATTATTTTTGTTCGATAAAAATTAAACTGATTTAATTTTTTGTTTTTTCCTTGAGTAAATTATTGAAGTAGCAATTAAGACAACTCCAACAGTTAAGAACGATAATATTTTATAAGTATTATTTCCGCTTGTAAAGCCAAGAATAAAAATATAACCAACTGTAAGTAATAAAGTTAGTAATGCCATCCATCTGTATTTTTTAATCTTTAGGATAATGCTAAATACATAATACATTAATGCAACCCCAATCCACGCAAAGGTAACATACACTGTCGGCATTGCTTGATACAGTGAGTAGGGTATTACAAGAAGAGCGACCAATAAATAAGCATTTCGCATTTGCTCTGTAGTAAGTTCCAGCCGCGTCTTTTGCCAATTCAGTAATCGAGCACTTACTAAAGCGATGATTCCAAAACTAATTGTAATTAATCCAAAATTACCTCGTGCCGTAAGATAAGCTATTAGTATTGATATAAATATTGCAAAATTTGCCACAACAATAAATTTTGATCTGAACCACACAGCTGTGGATATTACTATTAAACTTTGCCAGCCTAACCAAATGTAAAAGTCCGGACTTGGTATTGAAACCAATACTGCAGCACTTAACAACATGTATCCAAACATTGAATAAAAAAACGTTGAGAATTTACTTTGATCTTTAATCCAATAAATTATTGAAATTGCAATCAACAATATTGAAGCGAGTAAGTAATAAAGCGCATTGTTTGTTGATGTAACTAAAATAAAAACAGATATTCCGCTGAACAAAACGCAGTTTAATAGTGATATGAAACTAATTAAAAAGTCTTCTTTTAATTCTTTGGGGCGAATTAAATTACCTTGAGCGAAAATGAATGCATACATTAAAACAAAAAGTAAACTGTATTCATTTCCTTCTGATATTAAAAGTTCTTTACCCAAAAAAGGATTATTTAAATACCATAGCAAGTGGGTTAAGTAAGCTGCAATCATACCAACAATTAGAAGACCCTGCCAATTGAATTTTATTTTTAGATAAACGCTTGTTGCTGAAAGTGAGATTAGTAATGGAAAAATAAATAATTCAGAATCGCTTACTAATGCGGTAGCAGAGGCAAGAGTTATGCCTACCAGAGCAAGACTGAAGGATTGTCTTCGTATAGAAGCGATGAATGTTAAAACCACAAGTAATAATAAAAGTAAAACTTCAACAAAATAACTCTCAATAATTACACTATCAGAAAAGAAATGCAGCCGTAATAAAGATATAAATGAAATTACTATTCCTGCTACAAATAAATATTCGGAAATATAAGTTTGACTTTGACGCCAGTATAAAGAAAGACCAATTAGAGCTGCGGCAATCGAGAGTCCAATTATCGAAGGAATCAATCCGGTTAAACCTTCCAGTGGAATCACTAATAGAAAAACGATGCCTGCTGTAAAAGCAATAATACCAATTTTAGCAAGCCAAAATTGTCCAATACGAAGTTCTAACTTTTCATCGTCATCTTCATCAAAAGTTTTTACGACTTTTTCAACAAGCACTGTCTGCTCTGAGCGCTCTTTGACATTTTCAGAAGGTAGATTCTCAATTCTCGATTCGATCCTTGAAATCCTTTGCTCAAGATTCTTTAATAAATCAATTATTTCAGAATCATTAGATGTTGCAGCCATAGTTTTTACCTCTTATAAAATTATTATGGAGTTTTTAAGATTTGTTATGTATGAGTTTACCGCTTTCTCAAATATTATCACATTTCTCCGTTCACTTCAATAAAAAACCCTGATGATAAATCTAAACCATCAGGGTCATTCAAAGGATACCCCTAAATATTATTTTGTTTCTTCTCTAATTTTTTAACATAGAGGAATATGCTAAAAGCAAGAAGACTGATAACTAAAATGGATGCAACTAAACCATATCTTCGGAAATAAAAATCATCAATAGACGCAGTTGCTTCCTCAATAACCATTTTACTTGTTGCCAAGCCCTTTGCATCAACTACTTCCTTAAACTTTTCTAAATCGAAAGAGTGAATCATAGTTCTTGATTCCAGCCGAGCTTGTCGTATATCTTTTAATTTAAATTTCGCTTCACTGATTTCCATGCCCTTTTGTTCAGCTTCTTCAACAAGAAGTCCGGCTTTCTTTTCAGATGATTCTAATCTTATTAAAAGTTCCTTCATCTGTTTTGCGATTAAGTATCCTTTTTTGTTTTCATTTTCTTTATGGCATTTTGAACACACTGCATCATCGGTAACACCGAGCATACTGATCGTGGGGGGAGCAATTTCATGATTTCCATGACAGGTTTCGCATTCAGGATAATTTTTTTCATCAAATGCTTTTTTGTGCGGGCTGTTAGAGAACAATTCTGCATTTAATGCATGACAACTTCCGCATACTTTTGAAATTGATTCAACGCCGGGTGGTACTGCGCCGTGATTTCCATGACAGCTATTACAAGCGGGAGCATTAATATCTTTCTTTTCTAATAATGCTTTTCCATGAACACTCAATGAAAATTTTTGAAATTGATCAGTTGGTATGTGATAGTCTTTCATATAATTTGCATCGCTATGGCATTTCGAACAAGTTTTGGGGACGTTCAATGGATACACTTTTGAGTTCACATCCTTAGAAGATTTAATATCGTGACTACCATGGCAGCTTGCGCATTCAGCAGTATTACTGTCACCTCTTGAGTTTAAGATTCCGTGTTGACTTGTTTTATATTTTTGAAGCTGATCGACTGGTAATGATGGATTGAATGTTCGCATAAAAACTTCATTGCTGTGGCAGGATGAACATGTTTTGGGAACATTTAATGGATAAACAGGGGAGAGGGGATTCTTTACAGAAACTATTCCGTGCGCGTTATGGCATGTAGTACATTGAACCATGTGTTCTTTTCCACTCAATGATAATTTCCAATGTACACTTGATTTTAAATTTTCATATTGGTTTGTTGGAAGACTTGAACCGTATCTTTGCATTTTATCTTTATCGGCATGACAGTTAATACATTTTTCTGTAATCCCATCGCCTTTAGGAACACCGGTAAAACCAATTTTAGGATTCATTGCGGCATCCATATCATCATTTTTACTATCACCGCCATGGCATGCAGAACAGGAAAGACCTTTTAAGTGATGAACATCGGTTTTAAATAATTCAGCTTCTTTGCTTCCTAACATTTCGTGACAGGTAAAACACTGATCTTCCTGTTTGGTTTCTTGCGCAAGAGAGATAGCTGCTGATAAAATTACAAGTGAGATAATTAAAAAATACTTTTTCATGATATCCATCCAAGCATAGTTAGAATAATGATGAAAACTACGGCGAAAATTCCAATATAATTGATTAAATAATTTTTTTCACCTCGCGATGATTTTCGATCCCAGAAAGGAACGAATAACCAGAGTACACCGGCTAATCCAAATAATAAAATACCAACTACCTCGCCTTCAATAAATAAAATATTTGCGGGTAAATATTTCAGGCTTTGAAACATAAAAAGAAAATACCATTCGGGTTTTATTCCAGCCGGAGCCGAGCCAAATGGATCTGCTTTCTTACCAAGTTCCGATGGAAAGAATACTGCGAGGATTGCAAGAATATTTAATACCACTAACCAGAATAATAAATCCCTCAAAAGAAAGTTTGGAAAAAACGGCATCGTCTTTTTTTCTTTCTTTGGAACAGATTCAAAGTGCATTGGTTCACTGATTCCTTGTCTCTGAATCAAGATCAAGTGTATCAAAAGTAGGAAAGTAAAAATTCCTGGAAATACAGCAACGTGAAAACCAAATAGACGTGATAATGTTGCACCAGTTACATCTTCACTTCCACGAATAAATATTTTCATTGGTTCTCCTATAACCGGTACTGCCCCGGCAATATCAGAACCAACTTTTGTGGCAAAGAAAGCTATTTCATTCCATGGCAGCAAATACCCACTGAAACCAAATCCTAATGCGAGGAAAAACATTATCATACCAGTAAGCCATGTCAGTTCCCTTGGTTTGCGATAAGCTTTTTCAAAATACACGCTGAACATGTGTATAAACAGAGATAAAATAAACAAATTTGCCGACCAGGCATGAATTGATCGGATCAGCCAACCAAACTGCACTTTCGACATTATGAATTGTATGCTTTCGAATGCGAGATCAGCGCTTCCTTTATAATAGAGCAGAAGCAAGATTCCAGTAACAACTTGGATTATAAACAGAAAAAGCGAAAGCCCTCCGAAATAATACCAGATCGAGTGACGATGAACAGGTACATATTTCTTACCCATAAAATGTACTAGATCCTGAAGATGGACTCTTTCATCAACCCAGGAATAAATATTTTGTAATTTATTTTTCATTAAAATTATGCCTTTTTAGATATATAAATTTCTTCACCTTTTAATTTAACGATGAATGGGTCTAATGGTCTCGGAGGTGGTCCGGAAATATTTCTTCCTGTGAGATCGTATTTACCATTATGACAAGCGCACCATATTGTGCCCATTTCTTTTTTATATTGAACAGTGCAATCGAGATGGGTACAAACAGCAGAAAAAGCTACAAGCTTATCTTCAGCAGTTCTAATCAAGATTACAGGTTTATTCCCAAACCGAATTATCTTGTGAGTCTCTTTTTCTATTTCCGAAAGTTTGCAAGCCAAAACACTAGAAACTTCAACTTCATTTTGCTTTGGTGGCTTAAGGAATGAAAATAATGGATAAAGAATTGATGCGCCAAATCCAATTCCGGTTATAGACATTATGTAGTTTAGAAAACCCCTGCGTGTTGTTTTGTTAGTGGAAGTTTTAGTTTCATCCATTTTTAGACACCTTAATTAATTGTAGTAAATTTTTTTGATTTCAATATTATAAAAACATTCGAAAGCTAACAGCTTCTCAAAGTACGTTAAATCTATTTTTCAGAAATGGCTATAAATTTGTTAGTTGGCACTGAAAAGTGTTTCAACAAAATTTCATTCGAACAGGACATTCAATTGAAGTGCCAATAATAATGTTCAAACAGGTATTCATTTTTTATAATTATCAAACATTTCCATCACAAGAAATTTAATTTTTCTCTATTTGTGGAATGAACTGTGCATCTAATGTCGCAGTATCAGCTTACAATAAAAATTATGAATCAACTTAATTAAGCTATATTGATTAGAATTTATTGATCATTTTGAATTCGCCAGTCATCGGGGTTGAGTCTGTATTTGCTTATGATTCGATAAATGTTTCGTCTTGTCATTCCAGATTCTTCTGCTACTTTAGTTATGTTGCCACTATGTTTTTCCATAAGAAATAACAGAAAATCTCTTTCAATTTTTTCGATTGCAAGTTGCTTTGCTTCTGTTAAAGATAATTTTTCAAAATCGCTCTGTGTTGATTGCGAGAAAAGATATTTTGGTAAATCTGCGGGTGTGATTTTATCAGTTTGACAAAATACAGAAGCACTTTGAATTACGTTTTCTAATTCCCTAACATTTCCTGGCCAGGAATAATTCTCAAAAATATTGAGCACACGTTCGTCAATCCCGGAAATATTTTTCTTAGTTGACTCATTTGATTTGGAAATAAAATAATCTGCAAGCAGTGGAATATCTATTTTACGTTCTCGTAACGGCGGGATATGAATTTGAACCACATTAATTCTAAAATAAAAATCCTCGCGCAGTTCACCATTTTCAATCGCTTTTTGTAAATCCTTATTAGTAGCAGCGATTATTCTAACATTGAAATCGATTAAGGTATTTCCCCCCACTCTGGTTAGTTTTCGCTCTTGCAATGCCCGAAGCAATTTTGCCTGAATATGAGCTGGTATTTCAAAAACTTCATCCATAAAAAATGTTCCTGAGTCTGCATATTCTAAAAAACCAATTTTTCTATTAGCGGCGCCGGTAAATGCACCTTTTTCGTAACCGAATAGTTCTGATTCAAAAAGATTTTCAGGAAAAGCTCCACAATTAACTGGGACAAAAGGACCTGTTTTTCTTTTACTCAAAACATGAATTGCCCGCGCAATTAATTCTTTACCTGTACCACTTTCACCTGTTATCAGAACGTTTGCATCAACCGGTGATACTTGTTCAACAATATCGAACACATTTTTCATCGCCTGACTTTTTGCAATAATATTTTGGAAACTGTACTTATCCTGTAGCTGTGAAATCAGATTTTCTTTTTCCGATCTCAAAGTTTTTAATTCAACTGCTCTTTTTATTTTCATTATAAGATGCTGGCTTTCAAAAGGCTTTTCTATGAAATCATAAGCGCCAAGTTTCATAGCTTCGACAGCTCTTTCAACAGTTCCAAAGGCAGTAAATATTATTATTGGAATTTCAGGATGAGTTTTTTTTATCTGTTCAATTATTTGATTTCCACTAATGTCCGGCATAAATAAATCACTGATCACTAAATCAAAACTAATATCATTTAAAAGTTCGATTGCCTGATTGCCATCCTGCGAAGTAATACAATCGAAACCTGAAAGGGTTAGTAATTTTTTTACCCCGTTGAGCATTTCAATTTCATCGTCAATCACTAAAATTTTTATCATAACTCTATATCATTTTTTTTATTTGGAAGACGAATAATAAACACTGGACCAAAATCAGTATTTTTAACTTCAATAGTTCCTTCATGTCTCTGAATTATTTTTTTTGAAATGGACAGCCCTAACCCAGTCCCTTTCCCATCGGGTTTTGTAGTAAAGAAAGCTTCGAATATTTGATTTATGTTTTGTAAAGGAATTTGATTTCCTGAATTTTGGATTCTAATTTCAATTCCTGATTGGAAGGAGGGGTTTTCAGATTCACTCAAAATTGTTTTAACTGAAAGTGTTATTGTCCCGCCGATTTCCATTTCATCAATGGCATTGTTTAAAATGTTAATAAATACCTGTTCTAATTGAAGCTTATCAAAAAAATAATCGTGCGAATTCTGATCAAACTCCTTAACAATTAAAATTTGTTTTTGCCTAATTCTATGACCCAACAAATAAAGTGAATCTTCGAGTACCGTGATAATATTATTTCGTTGAGGATTAAAAGGAATTCGTTTTGAGAAATTCAAAAGGCTCCGAGTGTAATTTGAAATTCTGGAAACTTGTTTTTTGATGATCTCAATTTCTTCAGAATATTTATTTTCAGGATATTTCAAGTGTAAAGTATCTGCCTGAATGCCAATTATTCCTGCCGGTGTATTAATCTCATGAGCCACGGTATCAACCAGCTCCCCAACTGAAGCAAGTCTCGAAATATGATTGACTTCATCTTGAAATTTCATTTCATTAGAGATGTTTTTGTTTTCTTCTTCCGCCTTTATTCGTTTAAGATTAGAACGATAATTAAAAATTATGAATGCAATTATAATCACAAAAATTATAGTTGAAGAAATAATTAGTAACGAAAGTTTGGATTTTAAATTATAAGTAACGTCAGAAAGGTAAGTTGAAATAGATATAAACCAATTTCTATTGGCGACTTTGATAGGAGAGTAAGCCATGATTTTTGAAGGTTCATCACCAATGAGATATTCAGTAAAACCAGTCTTATTTACCAGCATATTTTTTTGTACATCGAAAGACTCATGACAGGAATTACAATTACTGGAGCTTTCGAAAATGTTTTTTAATATCATTTTTTTGTGATTAGGATGATAAATCAGAGTACCTTCATCATCCAATACCCATGCGTAATCACTTTTTGAAAGTTGTAGAGGCAGTAAATATTTTTCAAGAATGAAATCAAGATTGAGTTTGATATAAAAAACTTTATCATCAAAAATTCCCGGATTAATTTTTTTGCAGAGGTAAAAATATATTTGCCCGCTCTCAGAATTCTCTCTGAAAATATCTGATAAGTAGAATTCTTGTCTGTGAATCCTCTTAATATTTTTTATTTCGTTTGCCATTGGAGGGGTTCCAAAAATAATTTGATTTTTATTTTCACCTTCCAAAAAATACATTCCAATTATACCCTCGGTTTTAAAATGGTTCAATAAAACACTCATCTCATCGCTATTATAATTCTCGTAAGATAATTGAAGTTTATAAAAAAATGAGAGTTCAGTTTGGATGTGCTCAAAAAACATTTGAATTCCAATTGCGGAAACTTGCGACATCTCTAATTGCTTCTTTTGGTGAGAAAGTTTTGCATCATCCAGAATCAAGTTGTACCAGGTGTAAACCACTCCGACAAAAATAATAATGGCAGCAGAAGAAACTGAGAAATAAAAAATATTAAAAATTTTTTTCCTAATCACAGAATTGAAGAATTAAAATAAAGGTTATGATTCATGAAATAAATTTACGATTAAAATTAAACAAGTAGATGATGAGGAAAGGAAAAAGATCAGGAAAACTTAGTACACCCGCAGGGATTCGAACCCCGAACCTTCTGATCCGTAGTCA
>DAOLIQ010000107.1:0-9678 GCA_035328465.1 Ignavibacteriaceae bacterium
CATTTACTTCAGAAAGCAAGGAGGTGGTATAAGTATATTCCTGCGAATCATAATCGCCGGGAATCCAGAAAGTTTTATGATTACCTGTGGGTGCAAATTCAGTCAGCTCCTCCTGCACTGTAAAGTAAGTTAAGTCTTGTTGCGAAGGAAACTCGTAGCGAAATCCGAGTCCATCATTAAATAATCTGAAGGTTAAGAGCACAGTTCTTTTGGTTTCAGTCTGAGTAAGTGTCACCTGCAATTGCCTGTAATGATTTACGATCGTACTTACCTCACCCCATACAGGATTCCACTGCTCATAAAAAGTTGAAGTATCAATTTTATCAATTACGAACCCATTCATTAAATCATTTTGATCTGCAAGATCAATACCGAGTCTGCTGTCTTTAATTACAGCTTTACCATCTCGAGTTAGCGCGTAAGATAAAACGCCGCTGCCAGAAAGGCGGGTAGTAAGAGTAAGTTTTCCATCGGGGGAGTTAATACTTTGGGCTAAAATAATTTGAGAAGTCAATAACAGTATAAAGATAAGCGATAGTTTCATTCAAGTGCCTTCATTTTTATTGATTAAAAATAATGAATGTAGCTGAATGAAGGAAGAGTTAGAATTTTTAAGCCGGAAAGACCTAATCAATAATAACTGTGCATAAAAAAATTATTCAGAATAATGCGATGTATAACTATCGAGTAAATTTCTGATTACCTTTTGATACTGACTGCCATGTTTTCGAGCGATTCCTCTAAAAAATTCAATACTTGATTTACTCAAATTAAGTGTAACTTTTATAGTATCTTCTTTGAATACTAAATCTTCAGGTTTCGGCAAAAAGTCTTTTATAATTTCTACCTCCCCGATTACTTCATTACTATATTTTATTTTCTTTTTCATAAAATCTGTTTTCCTTTCCGCCAATATCCGGCTCCAATAATTCTAATTTTATTATTTCGATAAGTATACCGGCATGTAACTATATCGTCAGCAATTTTTCCGAAACAATAAAATCTTTCTTCACTTTTGATATTTTATATTAACTGAATTTGGAAAGCCGAATAAATTATTTTTATTATTAATCCCGCATTTAGCGGGAATGATTTCCATTTCATTTAGTTTACAAACTTATCACTGCCAAAAGAACAACAAATTAAAAGGTTACAAAAACAAGCTAAACATCTCGGCTTACAATTGATCACTCCCTAATCTTGGGGAGTGGTCATTAGTAGGCGCGGGTTATATTATTTTAAATAATAAAAAATATTTTAGCCACCAGGCGAACCAAGTCCGCCATTAATAAGAATAATTAAAGTAATTATAAATACAGATGTTAAGATTGTTTTAGTAAAATCAAATTTTTCTATAGCAAATCCATTTACTTCTTTTAATGCAAAACTTGATTTTAAAGAATCATTATTAATGATCTGGACAGTATCATTATTAAAAAAAATTATTTTATTAACATTATAAATTTTATACTTCTTTTCTTTCAAGTCTAACCTCAATGTTTTCTACTTCACTGAGGTTTCTCAATTCGTTGGTATCACTAGAATAAAAAGAATAGCAACTTGGAAACAAAATCAAGATTAAGAAAAGCAATTTGAATAAATTATTATTCATCAGAATTTAGCAATATTACTACTATTCAACCCGGCAAATTGCTTGATAACATTCCATAATTATAGAATGTTATCCAACGGACTTTAAACTTCCGTTCCTGTTTTGATAATTAGTGTGCTTAAATTTTCTATCCTGTTTTCCAATTTCACAAAAACATCCTCATTTGTTTGATTAAACTTATAGCCTGATTTTGTTTATATCAAGCAATTCTTAAATGTTTTGCAATTATTTTATTCAAAGATCTCGGTAAAATTGTCATCTTAAGAGTAATTAATTTAGAGATTCAAAATTCTATTTAAGAAACAGCAAAGCCTAAAGTCTGTGCTACGGGTATTCAATTCATTTACACATACGCTCCTATTATACTCCTATTGCTCTCCTATTGAACTACCACTTTATATTTGATTAACAAAAAAAGATACCCGCTTTCGCGGGTATGACATATAGTTTTATCGAATTTGCGTAACTTCAATGAGTCAAGTAATGGTACACTGATTTTTATGATGCTTATTATCTATTATGATCTTAAGAAATCATAATTAATCATTCTGATCAGCGTTCTATCCCTTATTCGTTTTAATTGGATGCAATGATGGTTACAACTTTATTTGGTGCGTAGTTCCAAGCATCACCTTTTTTAGTTTCGTCGTTGTTGGTGCTGTTGCCGTTTGCAAAGATTGTTACTTCGCCGGCAGTTTCAGGGGCGGTGTATTTAAAGTTAAAAACAATTTTACCATCCTTGAAAGCCTGCGGCATTGTATGAGTTAACTCACCGCCTTTATATCTTAATCCTTCCCCTTCAATCAACATGCCTGAAGAAACAGCAATGTTAGTGCCGCCTGTTTTCATCGGGCCGCCGGAAATAGTTATGGTATAATCAGCAGTTTCATTGGGTTTAAGTTCGGAAGGTCCGTCAATAACAACGGTAACCTTAGAGCTTGCATCGCCGTGACAGTCACAGCCTTCACCATTCTTTTTGGTCGTACCGATTTTACCTTTCTCTTTTGCATAAAGAATAAAACTGATCATTACTACAATTAAAAAAACATTGAAAAATATTCTAAGGGAACTACGCTTCATAAAAATCCTTTTGAATTATTGTTATTAATTTTACTAACTCACATTACGCATTTGTCATGCTAAATTTATTTCAACAGCAGCATCTTCTTGGTTTCCACAAAAGAACCGGCTTCCAATCTATAGTAATAAACACCGCTCGAAAGTGACATTCCTTGCAGTGTTCCTGTATTAAATTCTACTTCGTATGTGCCGGGAGATTGCTGTTCGTTAACGAGTGTGGCCACTTCATTACCGACTACGTCATACACAAGAAGCCTCACCCGAACCCCGCTTAGCGGGGCAAGCCCCTTTCCAAAGGAGAGGGAAGTAGAAGAAATTGTGTATTTTATTTTTGTGGTTGGATTAAACGGGTTTGGATAATTCTGTCCAAGGGCAAAGGAAGTAATTGTTGAGTTTATAGTGCCTTCATTTTCTTTAAACAGGAATTTATTAATAATATTTTCATTTAGATCAATTGATTCTGCATCCTCAGGAATATATGCAAGAGCAGCAGATTCAATTCCGCTTATGTACCAAACTCCGCCGGGACCATCATAACTGGTTCCCTCCCCCCAGATCACGTGATTTGTACCATCGCTGTCAACTGAGAGACTTATATAATCACCGTAAGTAAATTGATAACCATCTGAATTTTTATACGGCGCTCCTGTTTTGCGATTGGATAATCTAAGTGCGCGGCTCCAGGTTTGTCCGCCATCAGTTGTGCGGCGGTAAAAAGTATTCCAGCCGTTTAAGTTTCCATTTTTATTTCCCTGCCAGACAATCCTAAAATCACCTGCATAAATTCCTGCGCGTAATGACGGGAATGAATTCCATGCATTAACATTGTGATGAGAAATTTGTTTACGCTCAGTCCAGTTGATTCCGTCGAAAGAGGATTTAATATAAATTTGCTGAGGTTGGTAAGGAACAAGTCCTGCATTATATGCAAGCATAATCATTCCGTTCTGATCTACTGCAACATCAGCGATAGAAGAGAAAAACCCGTAATAGCATCCCGGGATCGTATCACAATTTGGAGCCGCCTGAGAACTATCAATTAAAGTTGTTATCCAGCTTGCACCCCCGTCAAAGCTGCTGACTAAATTAATATAAGTGACTCCGTTATAGTCGCCAGAATAATTAACACACGCGAAGTGAACATCACCGTTTGGAGAAATCGCTCCCCCAACCTGCATCCATGATCTGCCGTGACTATCGCTTGTCTGAATCGGAGAACTGAACGTTTGCCCATAATCGTGAGAGGCAACAAAGTAAATTTGATTTTTATTAAATCCGACATAAACATCTTTACCGTCAGGCGAAATAACTAACCATGCGTGATCAGTCCACGCCATATTAGGGGCAACATCAACCGGGGTTGTCCAGGTATCACCGTGATCAGAAGATTTGGTGAGTTTGGTTTTCCAATCGGGACCATCGAGCCAAACAGCATAGATAGTTCCATCATCAGCAACTTGTATTTGCGGATCAGCCTGCCACTGATGAACCGCTGCAATAGTTTTATCACTCCCCCATGTAGCGCCGTTGTCGGAAGAGCTTCTGAAAATAATTGAAGATAAAGCTGCAGTAAAACGAGTAGTCAATTGATAAACATAATCTGAACTTCGATCAACTGCGGTGTAAGGTTCCCAATCATCTTCACCGCTCCAAACTCGCTCGGAATTCCAGCCGGGGGCAGAATTAGAGGGTGAGGGAAATAATTCAACATCTGTTTCCGCTGCGAACGAACGACCGCTCCAGCTTTTCTTTTTTTCGCCTTCGGGATTCGCTGAAGTATTCTTAACAGAAGTTTTGGGATTATTAGATTGAGTGAAAAAGTATGCTGAACCAAATGAAAGTATAAATAGAAAAACTGCTATTTCCTTCAAATGAATATTATGTTGACCAATTCGCTTTTTCATGAAGCCTCTTATAATAAATATTTTTTGATTTGATTGATTATTTTTAGCACGCTGACTTATAGAAGTAATAATAAATTATTCCCCATTACTTCATTTTACTTATTGTAACTTTAAACTAATAATTATTAAGTTTAATCTCAATTACTAATGATAGGAATTCTATTCTTAAATTTGAATTGAGGTTACAGGAATGAAACATATTCGCAGGGAGAGAATTTTCACCTTTAATTTTATGGAACTTTTAGCGAGTAGTTTTGTAAACATGGCTGTGAATAAATTTCAATTAAAATTTTTCAAATTAAATTTGGAGCAACTAATGAAAAAGAAAATCCTTTTCGCTCTCTGCTTTTTTTCAATCCTAACATTCGCTCAAACTAATGAGCAGAAATCTATTGCAGTAACTGTTTATAATCAAAATCTCGGAGTAGTAAAAGATACCAGAATATTTGATATCAATTCAGGTATTTCAAAAATATTTTTGACTGATGTTGCCCAGCAAATAGATCCGACAAGTGTACACATAAAATTAAACGGCGAAGTACTCGAACAAAATTATCAATATGATCTCGTCAGTCTCGATAAAATTCTGATGAAATATATTGACAAAGACATTCAGCTTATAGGCGAGAACAACGAACTGCTTGAAGGTACTCTGCTTGCTCCTTACGGCGGTCAATTTGTTTTGCGTAAAAAGGATGGTGGATTGACTTTGCTTCCCAATTTAACCAAATACAGAATAAATGTTGACGCACTTCCCGAAGGACTAATAACAAAACCAACTTTAGTTTGGACGGTGAATTCCGAATCTTCCGGCAAGCAGGATGTTGAAGTTTCTTATCAAACCTCGGGGATGAATTGGCACGCCGAATATGTTGCTGTCTTAAATGAAACTGATACCAAACTTGATTTGAACTCGTGGGTGAGTGTAGAAAATAATTCCGGTACAACTTATAAAAACGCAGTACTGAAACTTGTTGCGGGAGATGTTAATCTTATCCAGCCAAACTATCCGGATATGAGGATGATGGATGGAATGGTAATGGAAAAATCAATGAGCAATGCACCACAATTTGAAGAGAAGGAATTTTTTGAATATCATATTTACAACCTACAACGACCTGCTACTATTTCAAACAATGAAGTGAAACAGATTTCATTATTCGAAACTCAGGATGTTAGCGTCACCAAAAAATATCTTTTCAGAAGCGGTTATTATAATTCCTATTATGGAAATCAATCAGCAGGAAAGGTGGCAGTAGTAGTTGAGTTTGAGAATAAAGAAAATAATAATCTCGGGATGCCGATGCCGAAAGGAAAAGTGCGAATGTATAAATCAGACGGCGAAACCATTGAATTTATTGGCGAAGATATGATTGATCACACTCCAAAGAACGCAACAATTAAATTAAAAATTGGTGACGCTTTTGATGTACTTGCAGAGGAAGTTCAAACTGACTACAAAAAAATCACAGACAGAGTTTACGAACAGGAATGGGAAATCACTTTGAAGAATCGTAAAAAAGAAGATGTGGTTGTTGAAGTTGAAAAAAACATCGGTAACTTTTGGGAAGTATTAAACTCAACTCATACTTACGAAAAGAAAGATGCTTCGAGTCTAAGGTTTAAAGTTCCTGTTGGAAAAGACAGCGAGACGAAATTAAAGTTTAGAATCAGATATAATTATTAAAAATATTTGTGGAGACGCAGTTTGCTGCGTCTCCAACAAGTTAAAAATTATTTAGCAGTTTCTTTATAAGTTTTCCACATTGGTAAAAGGCTGTTCGATTCTGTCAAGTCTTCCTGTGCAGCAGTTTTGAATTTTAGTTCGCGGGTTCCATCCTCCCAAACTATTACCGGAAAATTTCCATCAGCGCCAAGCCACTTGCCATTGGACTCGATAAATGTTTCGTTATAGTTTGACATGTGATACATTATCGGACTGCAGTCGCAGTTTTTTGTGATGAAAAATCCTATGCTGTCAATGCTTTCAAATTCGAAAGCAACTTCACCCATGAGCATTCCTTCTTTTTCAAAAAGTTTTTTATTTGTCACTTTCAATTTTGGATTATCATCTTCGAATCTTGTGCCGTTCAAGTAATCGTCAACAAGTTCTCCAAAATCTTTGAACGAAACATTTTTACCGTCATCCAACTGCGAGACAATATTATAAAATAAAATTTTCCCCGTGCCGGAACCATCCTTATTAACTTTATATGAATACTCTTTGTACTGAGTAGTCAAACAGCCGGACACGATAAAAGAAAAAATAATAAATGCTGTAAATAGCGAAGAGGTTTTGATTAGTTTCAATTTATTACTCCAATTTGATAAAAATATTTACTGCAAGTTACTTTCTGCAAAATTGAATTCAAACATTAAATTGATAAAGATAATTATCAAACGGCTATTAAATCTCTAAATTTTGTTTGACATTTCCGATTTGACATTTGACTTTCAGAAATACAAACCATACCACACCCCGGAGGGAGTGATACGCACGGCAGGCAGAGGCAGTCGAATAAAATTAAACTCACTCTTTAAAAATTTTACAAGTCCGCTGCCTTCACCAATTGGAATTTTAGAAATATCAATATCGAGTCCAACAAAAAATTCGTGCCGCCCCCCTTGCGGATCAATTCCAATTCCTTTTGCACCGTAGCCAAAAGCGATGCCGAGCGGTGCCAGCCACTTTGGGTAATCTTGTTTCCAACTATCAGGAAAATAATGATAAGGATTAACACCAAGCCAGAAAGTCATTCCCTCGTAATCATCAATTATGCTTCCAGGCACTTTAATATACCGTGCCTCTTTCCAGGCATTTGATTTATGATAGCTGATCTTTGGGTGTAATCCTCCAAACAATTCGTAGTTGGTTTGTTGAAGAATATAAAATCCCGATCCAACACTGTTTGCAAGAACATCCCCCCAACTGTAACCCCATTCAAGAAAAAATCCATCGGAGATTTCAATCTGCATCATCCACAACCAGCCTGTTAACGCACCAAGCAGAATGGAAGAGTTCCCGGAAAAACCTGACCAGCGATATGCTTTTGCAGTTAGATCACTTACAAAATATGCATCCATCGCGTGACCGAATTTATCCATCCACCTGTATTTTCTGAAATCTTCTGTAAAGTCAAGTGAGTGCCAGTACGAATGGCGCTGAGTGTACCAAAGATTTTTTAATTGATTGTATCCGGCAAAATCAACAATCGCAATAGCACCAAGTACACCGGCGATTTTATAACCGTTTAAATTATTTTCCTCACGCCAGATTGTTCCATCGGATAATTCTTTTAGCGTATTTGACGAATAGTATATTGAAGAATCGGGTTCATACTGAATGCTCTCATACTCATTGATTAAAGAATCTCTTGCATGGATTGTGATTTGAAAATCTTGTGCATTTATCAAAATGAAGTTTGATAAAATTAATAGAATCGGTAATGTGCAGTTATAACTCTTCAAATTGTTTTCTATAAAATTCAAATCAAAAATATTTCCTAAGAATTCTAATAGCAATATAAAATAAAAGGGATACTTAGAATATTATAATAAAAAATATTGAGTGACATTGGTTGAAAAATTTACTAATATTAATGGAAAGAAATTCAGGAGGAATTGAGATGAATATGAAAAGGTTACTTTTTCCGCTTTTAGTTTATCTATATGTCCTTAACCCGATCAATAGTTTTGCTCAGGGACCGGGTGAAGCTTACTATCCTGAGACTGCAAATGGAGCACGTTTTATTTTTCCCACCGGTCACAGACTCGAATGGCGGAACCCTGATAGCACTGTTTACAATGTTTTATATTTCAGTGATGATTCAAGTCTTGTTGCATCGCTCGATCCCACTGTTATCCTTTATGATGGCTCACCTTCAACAGTTTATAGCACAGTTTATCTATCAAGTGTTGAACCTTTAGAATGGGAACACTATTACTACTGGAGAGTTGTTGAATTTTATAATTCAACTTCGGTTGAAAGTCCTGTTTGGTCTTTCAGTACGATGGCTGATTGGTATTGCAATGAGGAAATATTTTTCGATGATTTTTCATCAGGACTTCAGAATTGGACAGTTATAAATGATGGAGGGAGCTGTGTTTGGGAAACAATTGAATTGCTTTCAAGACCGTACACTATGCCTCCTGCAGCAAGTGGAAATGTTTTAGCAGCCGATGCGGACCTTTGCGGTTCAGCAACAGTTACAAATACTACTGCGGTGGCTGGTCCTTTTTATGCTTCAAATCTTTCAAATGTTAATCTTGAATTTGATAACGATTGGCAAGCCCTCAGCCCCGAAGACTTCGCTTATGTTGATGTATCAACTGATGGAGGTTCAACTTGGATTAACATTCTAACTTTTGATGTGGTTGATGTTCGTAATACACACGAACTCCATTCGATGAATGTTGTTAAAGGTAAAAACTTCTTAATAAGATTCGTCTCAGTCCAACCTGGTTGGGATTGGTGGTGGGCTATTGATAATGTTTATATTAAACAACTGTGTCCTTTAACTCAGTTTGAACCCCCTCATAATTTAAGACTAACTACTGTGCTTCAACCCGACCCTTGGGTTGAAATGGATTGGAGAAAAGGATCTTCTTCATGGGGATTTCAAATTTATCGCAAAGAAGGTTTACCAACTGATATAAATAGTTATGTTAAAATTGGAGAGGTCGGTTCTAACACAACCAATTATATTGATGCCGAAATACAAACAAATAAAGTATATACTTATTTTATACATGGATTACCTTATTTAGAGGGAGGACAAAGTAACGAGGCGACTGCTTATGTTCCGCCTGTTATCCCTGTCGAACTGATGTCGTTCACTTCTTCCATTGTTGATAATGATATAACTCTGCTTTGGTCAACTGCTACGGAAATAAATAACTCGGGATTTGAAATTGAGAAGAAACAAGTCTTCAGTCCTCAGTCAACAATCGGCAATGTGGAGTGGCAAACCATTGCTTTCGTTCCAGGTTTTGGGACTACCACTGAAACAAAGAGTTATTCTTTTTTGGATGAAAATCTTTCTTCAGGAAAATATCAATACCGATTAAAACAAATTGATTTTG
>DAOLIQ010000108.1:0-9298 GCA_035328465.1 Ignavibacteriaceae bacterium
GCCTTGTATTTATCCGAAAAAGATGTATCGGCAATCTGCACTTTGAAATCTGCGTCCTCAAGTTTTTCAATTGCTGCTGCTTCTTTTAATCCTACCACATTCGGTACACTTGTTTCAGCCGAGCTTACATACCAAGGCATAATAAGATAGTCAAGTAATAATATGCTAATAATAATTAGCCCAAGAGTGATCAGTGATTTTTTAACAAATGATCTTTTAACGATTTTTTTCATCAATTCAAAATTAAAATAATTTTAATACACCTTTGCATTTAATTTGCGGAAATAGGAGAATCAAATTGCCTTCTCCTGTCTCGCAACCAAGAAATTATATAACCACATTAGTATTGTTGCAAGCACGCCAATTCCGATTAAAGAAAACCAAATCATTTCGGGTTTACCGGCAGCTTTCGATGTTTGATAAATCCAGCCGCCAAATGGATCACCTACAAATCTTGCAATCGCGATAGGCAGGAAAGCATAGCCCTGAAATAATCCCTGCTGACCCGCAGGCGCAATCTCTGAAATATATTCGTAGTATCGCGGTGCCTGAACCATTTCGCCAATTGCAAATGCTACTATTCCCGCTGCTATTGTCGGAATGCTTGGATAAATTCCAATGATAATCCATATTAAAGATGATAGAGCAAAACCCCAAAGAATCGCTTTTCTAGTAGGCAGGTTTTTAGTCAGGCGGTTGATAGGTATTTGCAAAAGAATAATTGCCCCCGCCCCAGCCCAGGATTGTATTATTTCGTAAGGAGCTTCTGCACTTATATAATCGGTTATATAGTATGGTATAATTATAAATTCCTGCCAGAAGATTATCCAGTATAGTGAGTATATCAAAAGGAAAATCATAAACTTAAAATTACCAAGCACAACAAAAAGGTTTGTAATTTTTTTCCCCAGGGATTCAACCACTTCGTTCTTTTCATCTTTGACATCTTTGTAAAGAAGCAGATTTACCACCAGCATTGCAAAGCAGCTTATAGATGAAACAACATAAACAAATTGATTTCCAAAACTATCGCGAACAAAATATGCCAGCGTTGGTCCAATCATTGCCCCGGCGTTAACAAGCCAGTAGTAAATAGCGAAGCCAAGTGATTTTGTTTCTTTGGTGCTTGTGGCAGCAACTGTCCCAAGTACCGATGGTTTGATAAACGATCCGCCGAAAGCTGTAAAAATTAAAAATGTCATTAAAAGCCAATACTGATCAAAACCGCTGTAAAGGCTGTCGAATGCACTCATACCAACCGAACCAATTAAAAAATACCCCAACCCTAATATTGTAAACGCCACATTGAACGCTCGCCTGAAACCCCATTTATCTGCTAAAGTACCGCCGAGTATCGGCAGCAGATAAAGTAATCCGCCAAACATTCCCGAAAGCTGCCCGGCTTCTGCTTCAGAAAAACCGATATTGTTTCGCATGTAAATCATGAAAACAATTTGCTGCCCGTAATAAGCCAACCGCTCGAAAAGTTCCATTCCGTTTGCAACCCAAAATGACGGATGAAACCCCTTTTTAAGATAGTCGAACTTTGCCGTTATATTCAATTAAAACCTCTTAGCTAAATTTTGAAGTCAAATATATTAAAGTGGTATCTATCTACCAATAAATGTACTCAGACTTCCGAGAAATTCTATCTGTCATGTCAATCCAAACAAAAATCTATTGAATAATAAGCAGATTCCCGCGTTGGCGAGAATGACGGACCTTTTGAAATCTATTTATCAGAAGTCCTTACTGTTAATTGACAGCTTAAAATAAGTGTACCTCTCGAAGTATTTCTAATCATTGATGGATTTTGATTTCTTTACTGATTTGTTTAATTCTGTTGTTAAGATGTATAAAAATTATTTTATTCTGAATCGGTTAGCCATCGAATTAAATATGTTGATAAGCGAATCAACTCTTTTCGAATCTTTTACTCAAGATAAGGATAAGCTGATATTTTCATTTACCAAACGTGAGAATAATTATTTTATCGAGATTTCTACAAACCCGGGATTTCCATTTATCAATTTGCGAAGGACTTATTCAAAATCTAAAAAGAATACTGCTAATTTTTTTTCGGAATATTTTCCTGTCACTCTAAATTTAATTTCGATAGCAGATGATGATAGAATCATTCGGTTCTCAACAGACAAAGGTGATTTTTATTTTTTAATAAGGGGGAAGTACACAAATGTTTGCTGCATAGACATCAATAAAAATATATCTTTTTTCAAAAAGATAGACGATGAATTTCATCAACAGATAAAAGAAGAATTAATGGGGAAGAATTTCATTTCCAATAAAAATCTTTTTCAGGAATTAAGCATAGATGATTTATCTGCAGAAGTCTCAAGGAAACAATATCCAATCATCGCTAAAGAAGTCATTACTGAACTTTCCTACCGAAATCTCGAATTCAATAATTTGAATCTTCGTTCTCTATTGGCGGAAATATTTAGCAAACAGCCAGCAGTTTTGATTGATGAAGATGAAGGTAGCATTCACCTTGCAGTTGAATCATTTCACATTTTCCCTTCTACGAAAATAAAATTATTTGATAACCTTATTGAGGCATTCGATTATTTTATTTCAAATAGGTATTCCATTGAGAGCAAAGCCTCCTCACAAAAAATTATTCTAAAACATTTAGATAAAGAATTACTGCGATTATCCAGGAAAATAGATAATCTTAAAATTGTTGTTGAAAGAGAAAGTAAGGAGGATGAGTACAATAAAATTGCCAATTTGCTTTTGATCAACCTTAACAAAATTAAAGCGGGGGTGAAGGAAATTACTTTAGTTGATATTTATGATAGGGATACACTACTGAATATTAAACTTGACGCAAAGCTAAGTCCGCAAAAAAATGCTGAATTATATTTTCATAAAGCTAAAAGCGAGCGGATTGGATTGGAAAAATCTCGGCTGCTTTTCAAACAATGTGAGCTGGAATTTCATAATTTTAAAATGCTTAAAAAGAAAACTATTGAATCTAAAACCTCTGAAGAATTAAAAAACATAATGAAAGAACTTGGAATAAAAGCAGCACAATCAAATGAGCAATCAGTCGATGATCTGAAGATTAAATTCAAACATTATATTATTCAAAATAAATATCATGTATTTGTGGGAAAAGACAGTGAGAATAATGATTTGCTCACCACCCGCTTTGCCAAGCAGAATGATTATTGGTTTCATGCGCGCTCTGTTTCAGGCTCTCATGTAGTCTTACGCGTTGACAATACTAAAGAACCTATTCCAAAAAATATTTTGAAGTCCACTGCGGCGCTTGCGGCTTTTCATAGTAAAGCTAAAACTTCCGGACTTGCGCCTGTTTCCTTTACTCTAAAAAAATATGTCGTTAAGAAAAAAGGATTTCCTGCCGGAACAGTTCATTTACTCAAGGAGGATGTTTTATTAGTTAAGCCTGCAATACCTGCAGATGCGGAGTATGTCGAAAAAGATTGAAAGGACAATAAATAAAAATCTTATATTGAATTTAATTCGGAGGTACTATGGATCAGTTTAATCAACAAATACCGGGGCTAACACAAAAGCAATATCAACCCGTGACTATCGGCGACTGGGTTGTGACTTTTATCGTGACAGCTATTCCTTTAGTTGGCTTCATCATGCTAATTATCTGGGCAGTGGGAACCGACACTCACCCAAGTAAAAGATCCTGGGCTCAGGCAACATTAATTTTTATGGTGATCAGTTTATTGCTCGCAATTGCATTCATTTTAGTAATCGGCTTTTCACTTTCAAGAATGATAGAGGTAAATGGATTTAAGTGGAGTAGTTAGTTTTTGGGTTACGAAGCGCCAAATAAAAAATGAAATGATTAAATCTTTTTTAAAGATCAGTTCTTAGGTTTAACCGATTGGATTAAAGAAAGAATTTCGAGAAAAACCTTGCAGCCCATTTCAATAACTTCATCGTGTGGAAGGAAGTGCGGATTGTGCAAGCCAAACCTCTCCCCTTTAGAAGTTCCTAACCAAAACATGAAGGAAGGAAATTTTTTCGAGAAGAAACCAAAATCCTCGCCGGTCATTTTGTAACCGCAGTTGATAAATTTATACTTAGTTGAAAGTGAATGAAATAGAAATTTAAAAAGTGATTCATCATTAATTACTTCAGGATAATGTGCGCCTTTTGTCAATTTGAAATCAACATCGGTGGAAAGTTTCATTTCATTTAAAACTGAATTTAATTTATCACTGAATGCAAGCGCAGATTTTTCACTGAGTACTCTGATTGAACCTTCAAGCCGTGCATCACCGGGCGCAATGTTTCGAACAAATCCGGCTGTTATTTTGCCAATACCAAAAATAAATGGCTCACTAATCTCTTGTGAAATATTATCTACCTTATCAAGGAAGTATCTCATAGCGTTAAAAGCATTCTTCCCTTCGTTTGGAAATGCTATATGCGCACTTTCACCTATGAAGTCAATATCAATTTCGAGAGCAGAGGCAAATAAAACTCCCGGTGAAGAGGCAATCGTTCCGAATGGATATTCATCTGTTACGTGAAGTGCGAAAGCATTTTTGATTTTGAATTGATTAAATATTCCTGTTTTATAAAATTTCATTGCCCCTCCCCCGCTTTCTTCAGCAGGCTGAAAGAGAAATAAAATATTTTGATCAGGTTCTATTCGTAATACAGGTTCAATGAAAGAATAAAGAATTGAAGTGTGAACATCGTGACCACAAGCGTGCATACAATTATTTTCCGATTTGAAATATATATTCGTCTGCTCTTTAATCGGCAAAGCATCAATGTCTGCCCGGAATAAAATAAAATTGCTATCATTCACTTTATATTCAACCAAAACACCTGTTGCGAAAGGGGTATGTAATTTTAATCGTTTGTTTTTGTCAACCGCTTCAATGTTATTGATAATTAACTCGGTAGTGTGAAATTCCTGGTAAGCTATTTCAGGATTTTTATGCAGTTGATGCCGAAGTTGAATAGGCGTAAGAGCAATCATATTATCGAAAATTATTTAATCCAATGATCGTGAAGTAACTGAGTAGTTTTGATTAGTAGATCTTTATTTATTAATAATGAGATACGGAAGGAAGTGGTTGAAACTCCAAATATAGAAATATTATTATCTGTAAGAATATTGAAAGTGTCAATCATTATTTTACTATCACGACTAAACCCTTCACCAATAAGAGAAACTGCTGCGAGATGTTCGTCTATGGAAATTCTATCGCCAAAGGTTTTGTTAAGATGAGTTTCGATATTTTTCCAATTATGAATATTACTTTTTGAAATCAGGAAAGAATATTTAGAGATGTTTAGATGTCCATCTTTTAAATAATTAAATTCTTTAATAGGAAAATCAAATTGTTTGAGAAGAAGAGCAATCTCGTTTGTTGAATTTATTGTATCGTCAAATTTAATTGTCACACGAATAATATCCTGTTCGTGAACGACAGCGATAACATCATTTTTATTATCGCTTTCCAATTTTCTAATAACAGTTTCTTTGCGGTCGTCAAAAGTACTTCTTGCATAGATTGCTATTTTGGATTCTTTAGCGAACTGAATTGCCTGTGCATTCAAAACTTTTGCCCCAGCCTCAGACATTTCCTGAATCTGCTGATAGGATAGTTCAGGAAGGTGTTTCGCATCATTTACAATATTTGGATCAGCTGAGTAAATGCCATCAACATCAGAATAGATCTCGCATCGTTCTGCATTCAAAGCAGCAGCCATTGCAACTGCCGAAGTATCAGAGCCACCTCTTCCAAGCGTAGTGATGTCGCGCCGATAACTTACGCCCTGAAAGCCGCCAATCACAACTACTTTTCCTTTTGCCAATTCATCCTGAACCCGGAAAGGGCGAATCTCAATTACTCTTGCATCATTGTATCTGTCATTTGTAATTATCCCTGATTGTGAACCGGTGAGCGAGATTGCTTTTATACCCAAATCATTTAGAGCAATACAAAGCATTGCCATTGTTATTCTTTCACCTGTACTCAGCAGCATATCAAGTTCACGTTTATCCGGAGAAGCAGAAAAAGACTTTGCCATATCAATAAGCTGGTTAGTAGTCTTACCCATTGCAGAAACAACAACAACTACATCAATTCCCTGATGTTTAACCGCGGCGACCATTGAGGCAATTTTTTTTAATTTATCAACATCCGATACACTGCTTCCACCATATTTTTGGACTATGATGCTCATGACAATTTTCTTAGCTCTTCAATTAGTTGGGTTTTACTGCGTGTTTTATCATCAACATTCTTTATAACTTTTGCCGGAACACCGACAACCACCTGATACGGCTCAACGTTTTTAACCACAACTGACCCGGCTGCAACTACCGCCCCCTTTCCTACTCTAATTCCTTCAAGGATAACCGCGTTTGCTCCAATCAATACATCGTCTTCAATGATTACAGGATCAGCGCTTGGCGGTTCGATTACACCTGCTAATACAGTGCCGGCACCAATGTGACAGTTTTTCCCGACGACTGCTCTTCCGCCAATAACAACATTCATATCAATCATTGTACGTTCACCAATAACAGCACCAATATTTAATACCGCCCCCATCATGATTACACAGTTGTCTCCTATTTCTACTAAATCTCTTATCACAGCACCAGGCTCAATTCGTGCATTGTATTTTGTCAAATCTGCCAGAGGAATTGCTGAGTTGCGACGATCAATTTCAAGACGATGCTTTAAGATTGACTGTTGATTTTTTTGCATAAATATTTCAAACTCTGAATATTCACAAAAAAGTACTCCACTTTCGGAGTTTCCATAAAAATCTAATGTTTCAAAATTTATAGAGGTAAGATTGCCCTGCAAAAAAACTTTGATGGGAGTTTTCTTTTTCGAATCTGCTATGTATTTAATTATTTCGAATGAATCCATAATTATTTTTAGTTAAATTTTTCGTTAAATAGAATTTCTTCAAAAGTATAAAAACCCCGTTTTTTACCAATGATAAATTCGGCAGATTTTAAAATACCTTCAGCAAAAGTCCGTCTTGAAAGTGCTGAATGAGAAATTTTAAGTACCTCCCCCAATGAACCAAATTGAATTTCATGTTCACCGGCAACATTACCTAACCTTAGAGATGAAGTATTTATTTTTTTAGGATCGAATAATTCCTGAATCATTTTTGCAGTGCCGGAAGGTTTATCTTTTTTAAATCGGTGATGAGTTTCCGTGATTTCAATATCCCAATCATTAAGATAGTTTTTGGCTTGCTTTATTAGACGAAGCATTACCTGGACACCAATAGAGTAATTATAACTTTGAACAATTGGATATTGAAGTGATAATGTCTTTAAAGTTTTTATCTCTTCTTTTGAAAGTCCTGTCGTTGCGATTATAAAAGGAATTTCAAACTTACAGAGATAGTCAATACTTTTTGTGAAAACTTCAGGTAAAGAGCAATCAATTAATAATTCTGGTGTACCCTCTTTCCATTCGCCATCTATATCGAATGCAAAAACAAGTTGATGACCGTTTTCTGAAAACACATTGTGAACTTCTTTTCCGAGTTTTCCAGAAGCTCCGATTAAACCATATTTTATTTTCTTATTCATAGCTGAACTACTGAAAGTTTAATAATTCTTTATCTAATATTGCTTCAGAAGACTGAGTGATTTTAGCTAATGGAAGTCTAAGTACATTATCACACAAACCCAATTTGCTCATTACATATTTTACCGGTGAAGGTGAAGTTTCGATAAACAGTTTATTCATCATGGCAAGATATTTATTATTTAATTTTTGTGCAGTGGTAAAATCTTGATTCAATAATGCGTTTGTTATCTCTTTCATCTGAGTTGGAAATGGATTAGAGAACACTGAAATCACCCCCACCCCTCCAAGAGCCATAATCGGTAATGTTTGGTCGTCATTTCCTGAAAGTACTTCTAAAGAATCCGGTTTGATAGAAATCAGATGAGCTATTTGCGAAATATTTCCACTCGCTTCTTTTATTGCTACAACGTTTCTACAAACTTCGTGTATTTTCACTGCAGTTTCGGGAAGAATATTCATTCCAGTGCGGGATGGGACATTATATAAAATTATTTTAAGTGAAGTTCTTTCGGAAATGTATTTGTAATGCTCTATTAAACTTTGCTGTGTCCCTTTATTATAATATGGATTAACTATTAGCACACCATCGAGTTTAAAATGTTCGGCTAATTTATTTTGCTCAACAACATGTTTAGTATTATTACTCCCCGTACCCAGAATTACCGGGACTCTATTCCGATTGGCATCAAGAACAGTTTCTAAAATTTTTTTTCGCTCTTCGTCATCAATTACCGGAGACTCTCCGGTCGTTCCAAGCACAATAAGAGCATCAATTTTATTTGCAATTTGAAAGTCAATAATATTTCTTATTGAGTTGTAATCAACCGAAAGATCTTGATTGAATGGTGTAATTAAGGCGGTGCCAACTCCTTTGAACATTTTATTTCCTAAATAAAAATTTTAATTTTATTTAAAAATATGAAAGTTCGGAAGATTAGCCTAATAGGAGGGTTGTAATAAAACCACTAAAAATAAATAAAAGACTAGAGAAGAAGCCCCATTCTTTCTGAAATGTGATTATACTTCCAAAGATTTTAGCAGTAAAATAAAAAGAGTAAACCCGACAAGCATCAATATTGATATGGTGAACCCATTATGAATCTTCATTCTTTTTTCAAATGTTATGAATGGTAAAAAGCCTAATGGATTTACGATTCCGTTTCCAATCTGTTCCTGCTGATATTTTCGGAAATATTTCTTTGATAAAGATTTAATAGCTGACATTACATTACTCCGGTTTTAGTATTTCATAAATAAATTGTTTAATTCTTTTCTCGCCTTAAAAGATTTAATAACACTTTTAAGGACCCTAAATGTTAGAAGCAATGTGACTGAACTTATTAATAACTCTAAGAAATTCATTAAACACCTATATTTTTAATTGACTGTTACAACTATCATGCCATCTATTTATTAACAAGAAATTTGGAAATCAATCATACTCAAACATATAATTGTCTGGGAATAATGAAATAATTCCAAATCGAAACAGAAATTCTCATAATAGAATTAAATATTAGAAAGTTAATATTAGTAAAATGTAGATTTTTGGAACGATTGATAAAATTTCTAAATTTGCTACGTAATTTTCTGCAACTAGTGTAAAAAAGTATTACAAAAACATGGAAATGCACCCGTAGCTTAATTGGATAGAGCATCTGACTACGGATCAGAAGGTTCGGGGTTCGAATCCCTGCGGGTGTACTAAG
>DAOLIQ010000109.1:0-9140 GCA_035328465.1 Ignavibacteriaceae bacterium
CTTTCCCAATAAAGGAGATATGATGAAGATTTGTAATAACTAAAGAATCAACCAGAAATGTAGAATCAACGAGATAGTAAGTAGTATTTGAAACCAATTTTCCCTTCATATCATTAAATGAGTACGCATTAGTCCAGCTTGAACCAGAATGATTCCCGGTTCCGTGAGGTGTTACATATTTAGCAATATTTTTTTTTGGGGGGGGGGTACACTGTTGTTATCTCCAAAGTGAGAGGAGTTTGTGTAAATCGAGCTTGCAGCAATAAACAAAGGAATCACTGCGAAGAACAGAAACGAACGAACAAGAAAGGTTTTCAAATTTGCCTCCTAAAAATATTATTGAAAAATCATTAAATAAGGCTTTCAATGGTTTTCACCCGTAGGCAATACATTTATAAACCTTTTTGAAATTCTACAATAGTTTACAAATAAGAATGTTAAATGTCAAATACCACGAATACGGTATTTTAAAAGAGATGGAGAAATCATAAACCAAATAAAAAAGGCGAGTCGTTAACGACCCGCCTAAAATTACCTTAAAAATTCCCCTCTCCTTTGGAGAAGGGCTTGCCCCGCTATGCGGGGTTCGGGTGAGGCTCTTACTTCATCAATATCATTTTCTTAACTGAAGTATTCTTTCCTGAATCAAGTCTGTAAACATAAATACCTGTCGAAAGATTGTTTGCATCAAAATCAACAGTGTATCTTCCCGGCTTCATATTTTTGCTAACGAGTGTAGCAACTTTTTCGCCGAGTAAGTTAAATACGGTTAAGTTTACAAATCCTTCTTCAGCAATTGAATATTTTATTGTTGTAGCTGGATTGAAAGGATTCGGGAAGTTCTGCTCAAGAGCAAATTCGAGAGGAACATTTACTTCAACTTCAACTTCGTTTGAGTATTCAAATACGCCGCCGAAATCAATTTGTTTTAATCTGTAAATGTTTTTGCCTGCTTCAAACTTAGTATCGAGATAGGAATAATTCCTGATTTCAGTAGTTGTTCCAAAGCCCGGCACGTAGCCGATTTTTGTGAACTGTCCATTTACTTTCTTTTCAATTTCAAATCCCTGGTTGTTAAGTTCCGTGGCTGTTGACCAATTAAGTTCAACACCTTTTTCCTTAACAGAACCGGTGAATGAGGTTAACTCAACAGGAACAGGATCGCTTGCCCAAACCTGGAAGTTATCAATTGCCCACCACCAATCCCATCCTGGCTGAACGCTTCTCAACCTTACCAAGAAATTGGTTAAATGAACCTGAGCAGTTATATCAATATTTTCGTGTGAGGCTCTTACATCTGTTTCATCAAACGTTAAAACATTTGTCCACGTAGTACCGCCATCTGTACTAACATCAATATAAGCGAAATCCTGATTATCGATTGCCTGCCAGTCATTATCGAACTCTAGCCAAACTGTGTTATAGCCGGTAGCATCAACAGGTGTGATTAAGGTAGCAGTAGTATTTGTTGTAGTGCCGGATCCGCAAAGATCAGCATCAGCAGCAAAAACGTTTCCAGCAGCAGTTGAAGGCATAGTGTAAGATCGGCTTGCTAAAGGAATTATTTGCCAAACACAGTTGCCGCCATCATTGGTAATGTTCCAATTGCCGCTTCCTGCTTCAAAGTCATCATTAAAAATAACTAAGAGATTAGGATCTTGCTCTGTAGTGAAGCTCCATGTTGGTCCTGCTGTACCGCAAGAACCATCTTCATTAATAACCCTCCAATAATAAGTAGTCCCATAGCTCAAGGGTAATGAAGTAATATCCCATGAGGAGAATAAACTTCCGCTTTGAACAATAGGCATAGACCCAGGATCAGTACCAAAATATAAAGTGGTAGTGGTAGCGTTTACACCATTTGTCCAGCTTATTTGAGGAAGATTAATCGAAACATCATTAGCACCTGAAACCGGGTTAGGATTAGAAGGTGCGCCGACAGGACATGGAGCGCCGAATGTTACAGGAGCAGTCCATGCTTGGTAAATTCCTGTTTTGTCATCTGCCCAATAAGGCCAGATAGTTCCGTTTGATTCTGTAACGCCAATATAATCACCTTGATAACCACCAGCTAAACCAGGGATTGATTTAGGTTTGAAATGGTGATCACTAACTTCAACTTCTGTCCAGCTATCACCGCCGTCAATAGATCTTGCAAGATAAACAGTTGCAGAGTCGTTTGATAAATCTCTTGCATCATAGTAAACAACATTAACAGCGCCATCATCGCCGCTGACAACAAGTGCAGGCATATACTGTTCTGCGCCATTGTTTAGAGCATCCTGGTTAACGCGGATACCTGCAGACCAGGTAGTTCCACCATCGGTTGAACGATGAAGGATAATATCAGGATCGGAACCGGCAGGTGCTAGATTCTTTTCAGCGTGAACAATATAAATCCATCCGTTTCTTGAACCGCCGGAAGTATCTACACCCATCCATGGAAAATCATTTACTCTAATACTTGTTGCAAAAAGAAATCCTCTGATACCGTTGCAGTCATAAATATTATTATTAACAGACCAGGTAACCCCTCCATCTGTTGACTTACCAAATCCCATAAAATCGCCAGTATATGGTGAACCAAGTGTAGGACTTTGCCATGCAACATAAACTTCGCCATTAGGACCTATAGCTCCGTTACAACCTTGAGCATAATGGTTAGCAGGGGGAGTATTAATATTTACCGGTGAGCTCCAGTTTACACCACTGTTGGTTGAATAAGACACTGCAATCGGAGGAGCTGAGGCAGTAAACCTTGACCAGGTAACATATACTCTTCCGAAATATGGACTATTAGGTTGGTTATCAACTACAGTATGATTTTTATCTTGTGAACCGGTAATAATATTAATAATACTGCTCCAGGAAGTGCCGCCGTTAGTCGAATAAGCAGCTTTTAATCCATTGAATCCACCATCAAGAAAGGACATATAAAATCTGCCTGCTGCATCAATGGCAGGGGCAGGATCGCCGCCGTGCCCGCTAACAGGAGTAGTCTTACATGTATCACTTCCGTGCCATGTTAAACCGCCATCGTTGGTAACATAAACACCTTCGCTGATAAAGAAAGGACTAATACGAACAGAATTCGACGAACCGAATAATGTATTCGGATCAGTTGGATGTTTTTGAATTGGAACTTCAGACTGTGTGAAGTTACTTGGGTGAACACGAACGCTAATTCCAACCGTAGCAGTTCCAAGCGGTGTTGGAACGATTCTCGGAAGTTTGTTCGGGTGGATATAATTAATATGGGATGGGGGAATTACAAATGGTTCCCCTGTCGGCTGAATTTGTGTGTTCCATATTCTCGGATCTTCAAACTGTCCAAAGACTAAGGAAGATGAAAATAGGAAAGTCAGCACTGCAGAATAGAGAAGTAATTTTACTCTCATTGATGCTCCTGTTTATATTGATGAATTATGATTTTATTTTGTCCTTAAGGGCTTGATGAATTCCTAATTAAACTTGATAGAATTTTATAAAATCCTTATGAACTTCGCTGTTAAAATAAGTATTTATTTTATTAAAAGAAGCAACTTGAAGTTTTTTTTATATTTGTTAGTAAATAATTATTTCTCAATGTTGCTATTAGTAACAGTATATTCGCACTCAAGAAAATGACATTAATAATTTTTATTATATTGTTTTTTATTGGAATCAATGCATTGATATTTCTATCATTAAAATCAGAATCAGATTGTACTGTAAGTTCTCAAAACCAAAATCAATTTTCAATTATTATTGCCGGTAAAAATGAAGAGAATAACCTGGAGAATCTTTTTTCCGCTTTACAAAAAATTGAATATGACAAGAATAAATATGAAGTAATTTTTGTTGATGATAATTCTACCGATAACACTTACAACCTTGCGGTAGAATTGAGCAGCAAGCTAAGTAATTTTAAAATAATTAAGTGCATAAGCAAACCATTCGCCGGGAAAAAAGGCGCTCTCACGGTCGGAATTCAATCAGCCAAATTTCCATTTGTATTAATCACAGATGCTGATTGCGTACCTGAAAATGGCTGGTTAAATGCTTACTCGAACTATATTAACAAAGGATTTGATTTTTTATTCGGTATTGCTCCATTCCATCAAACTACTAACAACATAAATAAAATTTCTTGTTTTGAAAATCTTCGCAGTTCTATTTTAACATTTGCCTTGACTAAATTAAAATTTCCTTACACAGCATCGGCAAGAAATTTTGGATTTAGAAAAGAAGCTTTTGAAAAAATTTGTGGATACTCAAATACTACTGAAACACTTAGCGGTGATGATGATCTACTATTGCGTGAAGCAATTAAACATAATTTAAAAATCGGCTGTGTTACAAACCGCGGGTCGTGGGTTTTTTCAAATTCAAAAATCACATTGAGAGATTATCTGAATCAAAAGGCACGGCATACTGAAACTTCGCTTCATTATTTATTCAGCCGCCAAATTGTTCTTGGACTTTGGCATTTGATCAATCTGGGAATGCTGTTCAGTCCGTTTTTAGTTTTTATTGATCGAAGATTTTTCTTACTATTTCTTACTAAAATGATTTTGGATTTAGTGCTCATTAAATCAAACGAAAAAAAATTCGGTTATTCATTTAAATTCCTCGAAATAATTTCGCTGCAAATTTTTTATGAATTTTTTTTAATCATAAATTTTTTTAATGCTTCTACAAAAAAAATTGAATGGAAATAGAATCAGAATCACCAGCCTGGCTTGATAAATCTCACCCTAATTTTCTCAGATGGCAAAAAGGAAGGGCCGCAGCAGAAGCTCGCGGGGATTTTGTAAAACAAATTGTTTCTCATCTCTTTGAATGCAAAAATTTATCAGTTCTCGATTTGGGTTCTGGCGAAGGCGGAACTTCAAAGGTATTCAGCAAAGATAATTTTGTCGTTAGTTTTGATTTAAGTTTAACAAGATTAGTTCGCCAAAATAGTTATTGTGAGCTTCAGAGAGTTAATGGAGATGGTTTGATCATTCCATTTAAAAATGCTTCGTTTGATTTAGTAATTGTTCAGGATGTAATAGAGCATCTTCAAACAATAAATGAATTTTATACTGAGATTATTCGCGTATTAAAACCTGACGGGACTATCTATTTAAGCACCCCAAATAAGCTTTCAATTTTTAATTTTTTGGCTGACCCGCATTTTGGGCTGCCTGTAGTTTCTATACTTAAACGGGAGAACATCAAAAAATATTTTTTAAAATATTTCCGGAAAAAAGATTTTGAGAGATCCGATGTTGCCCAACTTTTATCATTGAAAGAAATTGTTAATATATTTAACAAAGACTTTAATATTCTTCTTCACACAAAATTTTCGGTGATTGAGTTATTCAGCGGCAATAAAGGAATTGTCTGGAGTGAATTTCATCTTACGATTATTCGCCTTTGCAAATTTATTCACCTGGATTGGCTGATTATTAAACTTGCAAATGATAAGTTTGGACTTGTAAATAAAATGTTTACACCGACATTTTATTTTACGCTTAAAAGAAAATAAGAAAAATTTACCGCGGATTTCACAAATTTACGCTAATGAATTTTTCATTCGTGATATTAGTGTTTAATAAAATTAAATTTGAGTAAAGTTATTTTTAAATTAAAATTTTGTTAAAAATTATGGATTACAGTTTACTAATTCAAAAAGCAGTCGAAGCAAAAAAATTTGCTTATGCACCTTACTCAAATTTTAAAGTAGGAGCAGCATTATTAACCACTGATGGTAAAATTTATACCGGCTGCAATATTGAAAACAGCTCTTATGGCTTAACAATTTGCGCAGAGCGAACAGCAATATTTAAAGCTATGAGTGAAGGCAAGCGGAAATTTTCGGCAATTGCTATCAGCGGAGATACTGACAATTACCTCACCCCTTGCGGAGCCTGTCGCCAAATCATTTTTGATCATTGCGGAAATATTGATATTGTTCTCATTAATAAAAATCTCGATCAAAAAATATTTTCAACAAATGATCTTCTGCCGCTGGCTTTCGGTGATTCGGATCTCAAATCAAATAGGAAATAAATGGAATTTAAACCACATTTGTTACCGCAAAACACAGGCTGGATTGAAGTAATTGCCGGCTGTATGTTCAGCGGTAAAACTGAAGAACTAATCCGAAGACTTCGCCGCGCTGAAATTGCAAAACAAAAAGTTGTAATCTTTAAACCCAAAATTGATAACCGATATTCGATTGATTCAATTGTCTCGCACAGCGAGCAATCTCTCCCCTCCATTCTAATTGAAAATGATAAAGATATAATTCAACTAAGCACAGAGGCTCAAGTAATCGGAATTGATGAAGCACAATTTTTTTCGGGAAATTTAGTCAATATTTGTAACTCGCTTGCAAATGCCGGTAAGCGTGTTATTGTTGCCGGACTTGATCAGGATTTTCGCGGTGCCCCATTTGAGCCTATGCCGCAGCTTCTGGCGATTGCAGAATACATCACAAAAACTTTGGCGATTTGCATGGTGTGCGGTAACCCTGCTGATAAGACCCAGCGGAAAACTATTTCGTCTGAACGCGTAGTTGTCGGCGCTGCGGACATCTATGAAGCGCGCTGCCGCAAGTGTCATTATATCCCGGAAGATAAATAGGAGAATTATGGACTTCATCTCGTTAGTTCGCGGCATAGCAGGAATAATTCTATTGATTGGTATCGCATTTGTTTTTTCTAATAATAAAAGAAAAATTAATTGGCGATTAGTACTAAGCGGAATTTTAATTCAAATTGTCTTTGCAATTTTGATTTTAAAAGGTGATTCACTTCGGCAGGTTTTTTACCCACTTGGTTTTGCAAAAGATTTTTTTAATTGGGTAAGTGGATTTTTTGTACTTGTGTTAAATTTTACATCCGAAGGAGCAAAATTCGTATTTGGAGATCTGGCTTTAAGCCCGGGCAATCAAGGAAGTCTCGGGATGTTTTTTGCTTTTCAAGTGCTGCCTACAATAATATTTTTTGCGAGTTTGATGTCTGTGCTTTATTACTTCGGAATTATGCAAAGAATAGTGCAGGCAATGGCATGGGTAATGGCAAAAATAATGGGGACAAGCGGTGCCGAATCACTTTCTTGTACAGCAAATATATTTGTCGGACAAACAGAAGCACCATTGATGATTAAGCCTTATATAAAAGGGATGACACAAAGTGAAATACTGACTGTAATGGTAGGGGGAATGGCAACAATCGCCGGTGGCGTGATGGCGGCTTATATTCAGATACTTGGTAATTCATATTCTCAATCTTTAGGAATCCCATTGGCAGAAGCACAACACATATTTGCTACACAGCTGCTTGGTGCAAGTGTAATGGCTGCACCTGCGGCGCTTGTAATCTCAAAAATTATTTTCCCCGAAATTTCAGACCCTGAAACAAAAGGCACAGTCAAAATAAAAGTTGAAAAGAATGCACATAATTTTATTGAAGCTGCGGCTAACGGAGCTGGTGACGGGCTATCGCTGGCACTAAATGTTGGAGCTATGTTGATAGCCTTCATTGCACTTATCGCTTTGGTCAATTATTTGTTACAGGGATTCGGAGATCTGGTTGGAATTAATGATTCTTTGACTCAGTCTTATGGTAAACCATTGAACTTTCAACTTATATTAGGCTGGGGGCTTCAATACCTCGCATATGGAATCGGAGTGCCATGGGGGGATGCACTACATTTCGGAAGTCTTATCGGGACAAAAATTACTTTAAATGAATTTGTCGCCTATCTTGATTTAGGAAAGCTTATTGAATCAAAATATTTAATTAATCCAAAATCAATTCTAATGGCAACTTATGCTTTATGCGGATTTGCGAATTTCAGTTCTATTGCAATTCAAATTGGAGGATTGGGTCCATTGGCTCCTTCAAGGAAAAGCGATATCGCAAGTCTTGGTTTAAGAGCCGTACTTGGAGGCTCACTTGCAACACTAATGACGGCAACTCTTGCAGGGATTTTATTTTAAATGTTTGACTTTGATTTCAAATACGAAGAGACGATTGAATTTATACAGAAAAAAATTTTTACTAAACCGGATTTAGCAGTTATACTTGGTAGTGGTCTCGGCGATTTTGCAAATTCATTTGATAGTTCAATTACAATTTCGACAAATGATATTCCTTCTTACCCCCTTTCAACTGTAAGCGGTCACAAAGGAGAGATCAACCTAATAAATTTTGCCGGTAAAAATGTTTTGTTATTTTCAGGTCGAATTCATTTTTATGAAGGATACAAACTTTCTCAATGTTTATTGCCAATACATTTAATAAAAAAATTAAATTGCGATAAACTGATTTTGACAAATGCCGCCGGCGGAATAAACAAAAAATTTATCCCCGGTGATTTAATGCTTGCGTCCTCGTTCAATGGGTTCGGGATAAAAAAAGAATTTGCTGAATTATTCGGAGTGGGTTCAGATTCTGCAATTAATAATTTCAGGAACTTACCAGATAAAAGGTTGAATAAGAAAATACAATCGGCAGCCGAAAAAGAGAAGATAGCAATCAAAAATGGAATCTATTGGTTTACAAAAGGTCCTTCTTACGAAACTCCATCCGAAGTAAGAATGATAAAAAAATTTGGCGGAGATGCTGTTGGTATGTCCACAGTTCACGAAGCTTTTTTTTCAGCTATTTTAGGGATACAAACAAGTTCGATCTCCTGTATCACAAATTTTGCTTCAGGTATTTCTGATCAAAAACTATCTCATTCAGAAGTTACAGAAACAGCTTCGCGAATTAAAGGTAAATTTGAAAGTTTATTAAAAACCTCCATCAATCTAATCTGACTTTTGTCTTCAGGTCAATCAAGGTGTGTTTTTCCTTTCGGCGGATGGCATTTCTCTTTCGGCGGGTGAGATTTTCCTTTTGGCGGATGGCATTTCCCTTCTGGCGGATGAGGTTTTCCTATTTGCGGAAGTGTTTTTCCTTTCGGCGAATGGCATTTTCCTTCTGGCGGGTGTGTTTTTCCTTTTGGCGGATGGCATTTTCCTTCTGGCGGGTGAGATTTTCCTTTTGGCGGATGGCATTTCCCTTCTGGCGTGTGAGGTTTTCCTGTTTGCGGAGGTGTTTTTCCTTCTGGCGGATGGCATTTTCCTTTCAGCGGATGAAGTTTTCCTTTTGGCGGTTTAAATC
>DAOLIQ010000110.1:0-8735 GCA_035328465.1 Ignavibacteriaceae bacterium
ATGGAATTTATGGTGCGCGGACTCGGCTATATTAAATCTGTGGAGGATGTTCAAAACATTCCTTTGATGGTTGATAAAATGACAAACACACCCGTTTATTTAAAGGATGTTGCAGATGTTACAATTGGTCCTTTGATGAGAAGAGGATTGGTTGAAGCTAACGGTGAAGGTGAAGTTGTCGGTGGAATTATTGTTATGCGGTACGGACAGAATGCACTTAAAGTAATTGAAAATGTAAAACAAAAAATAGAAGAATTAAAAGCCGGACTTCCCGAAGATGTAAAAATTGAATCTGTTTATGATCGCTCAGGTTTAATTGAACGAGCGATAGATACCCTAAAAGAAAAACTTGTAGAGGAAATTTTATTTGTAGCGTTAATATGTATTTTGTTTTTGCTTCACGCTCGAAGCGCATTTGTGGCAATTATTACGCTGCCTACAGCAATACTTATGGCATTTATTGTTATGCGCTGGCAGGGCATTAACGCCAACATAATGTCTTTGAGTGGAATTGCAATTGCAATAGGCGCTATGGTGGATGCGGCAATAATTATGATTGAGAACGCCCACAAGCATATCGAACATGATATGCTTAAACCGCCAGAACAAAGAAGAGAACGATGGCAGCTTATTCTAGATGCATCAAAAGAAGTTGGGCCATCACTCTTCTATTCACTTTTAGTTATCACTGTTTCGTTCATTCCGGTATTCACTCTTGAAGCGCAGGAAGGAAGATTATTCAGACCGCTGGCATTTACAAAAACATATTCGATGGGAGCCGCGGCAATTCTTTCAGTTACCCTTGTTCCTATTTTAATGGGATACTGGATTAAAGGCAGAATTTTACCTGAAGAAAAAAATCCAATCAACAGATTTCTTATTAAAATATATCATCCTGTAGTTGATTTTGTAATTAAGCATAACAAAGCTGTTCTTCTTACAGCGCTGATTGTTCTTGGTTTGACAATAATTCCTTACAATAAAATTGGTTCTGAATTTATGCCGCCGCTTTATGAAGGCGATCTGCTTTACATGCCTACAACAATGCCAGGTATGTCAATAACTAAAGCGAAAGAAATATTACAACAGACAGATAAGATCATTAAAACTTTTCCCGAAGTTCATCACGTATTTGGAAAGATAGGACGAGCAGAAACAGCTACAGATCCGGCAGGACTTGACATGATTGAAACAACGATAATGTTAAAACCTGAAGATGAATGGCGCCCCGGTATGACTGTTCAAAAACTTATTGATGAAATGGATAGAGCTATTCAGTTCCCTGGAGTTACTAATGCCTGGACAATGCCAATCAAAACAAGAACTGACATGCTTAGCACGGGAATCAAAACTCCGGTTGGAATAAAAATATCCGGACCTGATTTATTAACGCTGCAGGATATTGGAAAAGAAGTTGAATCTGTTATGCGGACCGTGCCGGGAACTTTAAGCGCGTTTGCTGAAAGATCTGTTGGAGGAAATTATCTCGATATAGAAATCAATAGAAAAGAAGCTGCTCGTTACGGACTAACTATCGAAGATATTCAAATGGTGATACAATCTGCAATGGGCGGAATGTCTGTTACAAATACTGTTGAAGGATTGGAAAGATACACCGTCAATCTTCGTTACAGCCGGGAGTTGAGAGATAATATCGAAGCGATGAAAAAAGTTTTAGTGCCTACGCCTATCGGTGAGCAAGTTCCAATGGGGCAGCTTGCAACTATAACTCCGCGTAAAGGTCCTATGGTTGTAAGAAGTGAAGATACGCGCCCAAACGCATGGGTTTATGTTGATATTAAAAATATTGATGTCGGCACTTATGTAAAAAATGCACAAAAAATTGTTTCGGAAAAAATTAAACTGCCTGCAGGTTATAATATTACCTGGAGCGGTGAATACGAATATATGCTTCGTTCGCAAGAAAGAATGCTGTATGTAATACCGATGACGTTATTCATCATCTTTGTAATCATTTATTTGAATACTAAATCATTAGTAAAAGTTGGAATCGTATTTCTTGCGGTTCCGTTCTCTCTCGTTGGAACTTTTTGGCTGCTGTATATTCTCGGTTACAACATAAGCATTGCTGTATGGGTGGGTATAATAGCACTCGCGGGATTAGATGCGGAAACCGGTGTAGTCATGTTACTCTACCTTGATGTTGCACTAAAAGAATGGAAGGAAAAAGGATTGCTGACTGGTTTGAAAGGACTGAAAGATGCTATTCATCACGGTGCTGTAAAACGAGTACGACCGAAAATTATGACTGCGTCAGTAATACTTGCAGGTTTAGCTCCAATTATGTGGAGTCATGGAACGGGTGCTGATATTATGAAACGTATTGCCGCACCTATGCTTGGCGGAGTTGTTACTTCTGTTTTAATGGAATTAGCGGTTTACCCGGTTATCTATTATTTGTGGAGATCGTGGGAAATGAAAAAGCAGGCAAAACTTGAAGGAACACTTTTAGAGAATTAAAAATAAGTAAGGAAGATTAAAATGAAAGAAATAAAAGCATATATAAGACCATCGGTAGCCGATAGAGTTATTTCAGCATTGGAAATAGCCGGAACAAAAGGAATGACTGTAATAGATGTATCCACCATTGGCGGCTGGGCTGATCCGGAAAATTCAAAGCTGTCAATTAAATATTGCGAAAGATACAGCAGTAGTATAAAGATTGAGCTTGTTTGTTCGGATGATGATCTTGAAAAATTTATAAGTGTAATTCTCGAGAACGCCCATACCGGAAGTAAAGGCGATGGTAAAATTTTTGTTTCGGATATATCAGAGGCGGTCAGTATCCGAAGAAAACAACGCGGAGCGGAAGCGCTTAAATGAAAATTAAAGAATCAACATCATTACTAAAACTAATTAATATGTTAAAATGGCTAAGAATATCTATTTTTTTATTTTACCAATATGCATTTTGATTTATGGAATTAGCTGGGCAGTAGTCTATTTAGCCTTCTCTGCTTTTCACGGAATGACAGAAATGTTTAACGACGACTTTGTGTTTTTAATAGCTCGTGTATTTAATATCAAGATGAGTTCTATCCCAGCCGGTTTTACTTTCGCTTTTTTCGATGGGGCGTTATTCGGATTAGTAGTAGGAATAATGATTATTCTGGTATTTAAAAAAAATAAAGAATGACTAAAATTTAGATGCAATTATTGAATGGATTGATAAGATTGAAAGCAATTGATAACACTGAGTTGATTAGACGTAGGTATAACCGTTATTCAAAATTCTATGATTTTTTTGAGTTGCCAATGGAAATATTTTTTGGTAAATGCAGAGCAAAAATGATAAAATTCAGTGCAGGAAAAACATTAGAAGTTGGAGTTGGCACTGGAAAGAATATTAAATTTTATCCTGATGATATTGACTTAACAGCTATTGATTTCAGCGAGGGAATGCTTTCGAAGGCGATCAAAAAATATAAGAATAAACCGAACATTAAGTTTATACAAATGGATATTCAAGGGACTAACTTTGAATCTGATACATTTGATACAATTGTTGCTTCTTATGTTTTTTGTTCTGTTCCGGATCCTACTAAAGGGCTGAAAGAAATCAAACGAATATGTAAAAATAATGGAAGAATAATTCTGCTTGTGCATGTAAGAAGTGAAAACAAAATAATTGGTGCAGTGATGGACTTGATTAACCCGCTAATGGTACACTTGTTTGGCTTTAACATAAATAGAAAAACTGAAAATAATATAGTTGATGCCGGGTTTCATTCTTATCAGGTCAGGCATTTATGGTTCGATATTTTTAGAATGTTTATTATAAATAACAAGAAATAAATTCCAAATAACAATCGGAGGAAATAATGAGTTACTATTATAGCAAAATAATAGAGGACAGCTTTGAGAACACATTGCGCAAAATAGAAGTTGCTCTTAAACAGGAGGGCTTCGGTATCTTAACTGAGATTGATGTCAAGGAAACCTTAAAGAAGAAATTAGATGTCGATTTCAAGAAGTATAAAATAGTGGGCGCTTGCAATCCGCCTTATGCTTATAAAGCCTTACTGGCAGAAGACAAGATAGGCGCGATGCTGCCTTGCAATGTTGTCGTTATTGAGCAGGAAGAGAATAAAATCGAGGTGGCTGCAGTTGATCCGGTATCATCGATGCAAGCTGTTAAAAATTTTAATCTTTCTTCAATTGCAGAAGAAATAAAAGCAAAGTTAAAAAAAGTTGTTGATAGCCTTGCTTAATTATAGAAATGCGTCGTGATGTAAGAAGAAATAGTTTATTGATTAAGTGTTGACCTCAGTGCTTTGATAAATGACCTTTTTGAAAAAGCTTATCTTCTATCAAAGGGAGACAAATATTTTTGAAATAACAAAAAAAGAATCTAAAATTATTTTTTATCCAATATTTCCCAAAAGCTATTGAAAATTTCTGTCATGCTATTTCTGCAAAAAACTAATAAACTCTTCATTGACTCTCTTAACATATTTAAAAATTTTTAAGATTCTTAAATCCTTCAATAAGTAAAGTCTCAGACATTTATTAAAAACACAACTTTTGAATGGCACTCCTATTGTATTGTCTTTAATTCATTAGAAGAATTTGAGAAAATGTTTCATGATTAAAAATAATTTGATTTCAGGCACGAATCTCACCAACAATAAGAAAGAGAATATAAATTAAGTGCAAGTAGATTATAAAATGTTGAACGAAGTGAAATCCCACAATTCGGGAACACACGACCCGGTTTGCGGAATGGAAGTAAAAACACCTTCAAAATATTATATAGATTTAGATGGAAATAAGTATGAATTCTGCTCTGAAAACTGCCAGAATAAATTTGCTCTTGATCCTAATAAATATATTGAACAGCTAAATAAAGTTGATCCATCGTATAGAACCACAAGCAATGGAATAGAAAAACTTTCTTTACCTATTAATGGCCTGCACTGTGCGTCTTGTGTTATCACTGTAGAAAAAGAAATCAAGAAGCTGCCCGGCATAAAGGTAGCTCACGTAAACTTTGCAACAGAAACTGCGCACGTAGAATTTAAAAGTGGTGAAACTTCAACCGAAGAAATTATAGGAGCAATAAAAAAAGCCGGTTATCAAACCGGGCAGTCAACTCTTAAGATTGGAATACGAGGAATGCACTGCGGGTCGTGTGTAACTAAAATTGAAAAAGAATTGAAGCAAAAGAGCGGCGTTGTTACTGCAAGCGTTGATCTTGGAACTGAATCTGCTATTGTAAATTATATTCCTGGTCTTATTGATACCAAAGCAATTAAAAATGTTATTGAAAAATTAGATTACAAAGTATTCGATACTTCAGGAATAAAAGCAGAAGAGCATAACAAGATGGGAGAAGAAAAAGTTTCTCGTCAAGTCGGGATCCCTTCGGGAAAAGAAGACCTTGTTGATGAAAACCAGCTTGCACGCGAAAAAGAATATAAAACATTAATGCACAAATTTATTTTTGCTGCGATACTTGCTCTGCCTGTTATTTTCTTCAGTTATCCAACTGTTTGGGGATTACCCGAACAATTTCAAATGGGTTCTCCTGTTTTAAGATACATATGGATGGCAATGGGAATTTTGGCTCTGCCTGTGATGTTCTGGTCCGGCTCACAGTTTTATACGGGTGCATTAGCGGCATTTAAAAATCGTTCGGCAAATATGCACACATTAATTGCAACCGGAATTTCAGCAGCGTGGATCTATTCGATGATCGCTACCTATTTTCCACAAATATTTCCTGTAGCTGAATTAGCCGATCAGTTTTTTGATGTGATTTTTGTTGTGGTTGCTTTGGTTGTTTTAGGAATGGCTCTTGAGATTAGAGCAAAAGGGAAAAGTTCGGAAGCAATAAAAAAATTAATTGGATTACAAGCTAAAACCGCAAGAGTATTGCGTAATGGAAATGAAATTGATCTGCCTGTTGAAGAAGTTGTACTTGATGATATAATTATTGTAAGACCTGGAGAAAAAATTCCCGTAGATGGTATCCTTTTAGATGGATCATCATCAGTTGATGAATCAATGATTACTGGTGAATCTATCCCTGTTGAAAAGCACGAGGGTGATGAAGTAATTGGCGCTACAATTAACAAAACCGGTTCATTTAAATTCAAAGCTACAAAAGTTGGAAAGGATACAGCGCTCGCACAAATTATTCAGATGGTTGAACAGGCTCAGAGTTCTAAAGCTCCCATTCAAAAAATTGTTGATAAGGTTTCAGGATATTTTGTTCCTGCAGTCATAATTACAGCTATTCTTTCATTTGTTATATGGTATGTATTTGGGCCCGCACCGCAGCTTATTTATGCACTGATTGTTTTTGTAACTGTATTAGTTATTGCGTGCCCTTGTGCACTTGGATTAGCAACACCTATTTCATTAATGGTCGGAGTTGGTAAAGGAGCTGAGAACGGAATATTAATTAGAAGCGGTGAAGCATTGGAAACAGCACAAAAGTTAAACACAATTATTCTGGATAAAACCGGAACCATAACTGAAGGCAAACCCTCTTTAACAGATGTGCTTACAGCAAATGGATTTGCTGAAAATGAAGTTCTTAGCTTAAGTGCGAGTGTAGAAAAATCTTCCGAGCATCCTTTAGCAGAAGCTATTGTTAGCGGAGCTAAAAGTAAATCACTCGAATTGGTTGATGCTAAAAATTTTAATGCTGTGCCCGGACACGGAGTTGAAGCAAATGTAAATGGAAGAAAAATATTTCTTGGCAACCTAAAGATGATGAAAAAATTTTCTATTGATCTTGGTGATTTGGAAGAAAAAAGTATAAAACTTGCAGATGATGGTAAAACACCAATGTTTATTGCAATAGATGATAAAGCTGCCGGAATTATTGCCGTTGCAGATACCATTAAACCGGATTCAAAAGAAGCGATTGCATTGCTTAAAAAAATGGGATTGGAAGTAGTAATGATAACCGGCGATAATACGAGAACTGCAAATGCAATCGGCAGACAGGTTGGTATAGATAGAGTTCTCGCGGAAGTTTTGCCGGAAGATAAAGCGTTCAATGTTCAGAAGCTGCAAAATGAAGGAAAGATAGTTGCTATGGTTGGTGATGGAATAAATGATGCACCCGCATTGGCTCAAGCAGATATTGGTTTAGCTATTGGCACCGGAACTGACGTTGCAATCGAAGCGTCTGATATTACTCTAATCAAAGGAAGTCTTAAAGGTGTTGTACTTGCAATTCAACTTTCAAAAGCTACAATGAAAAATATAAAAGAGAATTTATTCGGCGCTTTCTTTTACAATGGATTGGGATTACCAATTGCTGCTGGTTTGCTTTTCCCATTCTTCGGAGTTTTGCTCTCTCCAATAATTGCTGGTGCAGCTATGGCATTTAGTTCTGTAACAGTTGTGACCAATGCAAATCGTTTGAGAAGATTTTCCCCAAAAGGGATTCCTTCGGAAAAATCAAAATTGAAATAAGGAGTTGATAAAATGGCACTCGATCAAATTTTAGTAATCTTAGGTGGACTTGGTTTATCGGTTTTGGTTGCCTGGTATTTCTGGTTCTCTGAAAAGAAAGCTGTTAAGGTAGAGAGTTCGGATTCCGGTATTCAAGAAGCGGTAATCAAAGTTAAAGGCGGCTACACGCCCGATGTTCTTGTATTCGAAGCCGGAAAACCAATCAAACTTAATTTCATTCGGGAAGAAACAGCAGGCTGCACTGAACAAGTTATATTCTCAGACTTTAATAAAACAGCAACACTAACACCGTTCAAAACTATTCTGGTAGAATTAAAAATAGACAAACCAGGTGAATACGGTTTTCAGTGCGGAATGGGAATGATTAAAGGGAAATTGATTGTTCAATAATTTTCCTTTAAAACCTTATTTGTTCTAAACGTGGTCAATGAAAACATTTAAATGAAGAAATGACTTTAGCTAAATAACAATAAAAATAATGGAGAGTAAAATGAATTCTAATAAAACAAAATTTTTTTTGTTTCTTCTGATCGCTTTTGTTTTTGTGGGTATCCATCCCTACGGGACAAGTTTATTATTTGCACAAATTGAAAAAGGTCCGAAAGCAGTGATCCGTCCAATGGGATATGATTTTGGAAATATTGTTCAAGATTCAATTGTTGCAAGAAATTTTGTGATTACAAATGAAGGCAACGATGTTCTTAAGATAACCAAAGTTAGTGCTTCTTGTGGATGTACCGCTGTAATGCCTGCAAAGAATGAATTAAAGCCGGGTGAATCAACAGACATAAAAGTTACATTTAATTCAAAAGGAAAATCCGGGAAACAAAACAAGATCATTACCATTGAGACAAATGATCCAAAGAATTCTACAATAAAACTTTCTCTGACTGGAAATGTTTTCATAAAAGAAAGTTCTTCTAATCAGATTGAAAAAAGTAAAACTGAAAATTTCAAAATAAATTAATAAATCACCTTACGTAAAAGGAGCTTTTATGTCATTCTGAACTTGTTTCAGAATCTTCTTTTCCTAAGATTTTGAGATGCTGAAATGAATTCAGCATGACAACTGCGTAAGGTGCTTAATAAATCAACTGACTTATAATTATAAACTAAAAAGGAACTTATCATGAAAACAATGATGTATTTATCTTTTCTACTTGCCGCCTTTCTTTTGATTACCGGATCATCTTTTGCTCAGGATACGACACAACAAAAAAGTTGCTGCAATAAAGATATGAAAGAAATGAATGAAGATTCACATCATACCATGGATATGGACA
>DAOLIQ010000111.1:0-8468 GCA_035328465.1 Ignavibacteriaceae bacterium
GAAAACTTAAACATGTAACTGAAAAAATCAGGCATCTTAATATTGTTTTCTTCTGCAACCGCTTTTACCATAAAGTTTGGACCGTTTCCAATATACGTCATTGAGCCAAAAAATACTGCTCCAGTTGATATTGCTTTTAAAAGTATTTCAGGAATACCCGCAACTAAAGTTCCCTCTGTTATTCCGAGTCCTAAAGCAAGAGAGTGAAATGTTACTGCAGTTGGAGTGTTATCAAGAAAGCTGCTTAACAATCCTGTGTAGTAATAAAATTGACTTACCGTCTCAACACCAAGTTGTTTTGCATTTGTTTCAAGATATAAAAGACAGGGAACCATTGTAATGAATATCCCTAAAAATAAATATGCAACTTCTTCAATTGGATGCCAGGTAAAATTGTTTGATGTGCGTAAAAGTTTTGGAGTAAACTGCATTGATAAAAATGCCATCAGAACAATTACCGCTTCTCTAATAAATTTGAAATAAGGATTGATGTTTATAAATGAAAGATATTGTTCGTTAAGAAACGCGACTGCTAAAACTACTCCGACAAGAAAAATAAAATTTCTTTTACCTTCAATTTTTAAAGGTTTTATATTTGATAAATCTCTTGCAATAGCGGAAGCGGGTTCTTTCTTGTAAAAATATGTATCAACAAAAAAGTAAATGATGATCAGTAGAAGATTTGTAACAAACCATTCTGGGGCTAAATGAAAAAACCACGTAAATGGTGCGCCGCGCAAATACATCATAAACAATGGCGGATCACCAAGCGGAGTTAAAAGACCTCCGCAGTTTGCCACTATCCCGATAAAGAATAATATGGTATGCACCTTAAATGTTCTTTGTTTATTTGTTTGAATCACCGGGCGAATTAATAACATTGCGGCACCGGTAGTTCCCATCAATGATGCAAGCACAGCACCAATCCCTAAAAACAAAGTATTAACTTTAGGTTTTGCAGCAATATCTCCCGACAGTAGGATGCCGCCGGTAATTGTAAAAAGTGCGCCAAGTAAAATTAAAAACGGTACATAATCAAAAAGCATTGTATGAATTAACTGATGAGAAAAATTATTTGCAAGCAGATAAATGATTACCGGAATGCTAAGCGCAATTGCAACATAGAGCTTGTTTTTATTCTTTTCCCAAAAATGATTCCAGAATAAAGGGAATACAGCAATTGATAAAAGCATTAATACAAACGGCAACAAACTTAAAAGCGGTATTTCAATCTGTGGTGCGTGTTCCATACTTTACTTTCATTGATGGCATAAATGTTAAAAATTTAAATATTAAACTAAAGAAAATTAAATCAATTTTATACCAAGTAAGTTTTGATTTTATTGATTTAAACTCTACCGCAATCAACTTTGATAAACCTCTTCAAATCAGTATTTTTCAAACCAAAATTTAACATTCAATCAATATTATTTAGAAAAGTTTTATATGAGATTAAGTAAATATTTTGTCCCTACGCTTAAAGAAGTTCCAAACGATGCTGTGGTTATCAGCCATATTTTAATGCTAAGAACAGGAATGATCAGAATGCTTTCTGCAGGAATTTATTCTTTTCTTCCGCTTGGCTACAGAGTTGTAAAAAAAGTCAGCGAAATAATTCGAGAAGAAATGGATGCAATTGGGGGACAGGAATTCCATCTTCCCGCATTAAATCCTAAAGAAATATGGGAAGAAACAAATCGTGTTGCTGCATTTGGCGATACAATGTTTCATTTGAAAAATCGCGAGTATGTGCTTGCACCAACCCACGAAGAGATTATGACTTTTCACGCGCGTAATGTTGTTAAGTCCTATAAAGATATGCCCCAGATTTGGTATCAGATACAAACAAAATTTAGAAATGAACCAAGACCAAGAAGCGGGGTAATTAGAGGCAGACAATTTTTAATGAAAGACGCTTACAGCTTTGATACAAGCTGGGAAGGTCTTGATAAATCTTATGAGCTCCACGATAAAGCGTACAGAAAAATATTTGATCGCTGTGGATTAAAATATTTTGTTGTTGGTGCATCAAGTGGTGCAATGGGCGGAACCGGTTCTGAAGAGTTCATGGTTAAGTCTGCTGCTGGTGAAGATACTGTTGCTTACTGCGAATCCTGCGGCTATGCTGCAAATGTTGAAGTTGCTGAATCCAGAATTGATTCGATTGAAAGAGATGTTGAGAGTAAAGTCATTTATGAGATATCAACACCGAATGTTCATTCTATTGATGAGCTTTGTGAGTTTTTAAAAATAGAAGAAATACAATGTGCAAAATCAAGAATTTATATCCATAACGATAAACCAGTTTTAATTTTAATGCTTGGTAATGATGAGGTGAATGAAACTAAATTAGAAAAAGTTTTGGGCGGAGCTGTTCGTCCTGCTCATCCCGAAGAATTAAAAGATATTTCCGGTGCCGATGCTGGTTCAATTGGTCCGGTTGGATTTAACGGAAGAATAATTGCAGATAATCGTTTGAAAGATGCTAACAATATGTTTAGCGGTGCTAATAAAAATGATTATCACATTGGCGGAATAGATTTTAGACGTGATGTTCCAACAATTGAGTATGCAGATTTTAGAACAGTAAAATCTGGTGAAGGCTGCCCTCGATGTGAAAAGCATCTTGAAGTTTTTCCTGCTATAGAACTCGGGCATATATTTAAATTGGGAACTAAATATTCCGAGGCAATGGGTGCGAATTTTCTTGATGAAAACGGGAAAGAAAATCCAATCATTATGGGAAGCTACGGAATTGGTGTTGAGCGTGTTATGGCTTGTTACATTGAACAGAATCACGATGCCAACGGAATTGTTTGGAATAAACTTCTTGCGCCATTTCAGGTACACTTGCTTGGCTTGAATTTGAAGAAGCAGGAAGTTGTTGATGCCTGCGAAAAAATCTATGCTGATTTGAACGGACAAGGCTTTGAAGTTTTATTTGATGATCGCGATGTTACGGCAGGATTTAAATTTAACGATGCAGACTTACTTGGAATGCCGATTCAGGTTGTTGTTGGCGAGAAGAAGTTAAAGGAAAACAAATGCGAAGTTAAAGTTAGAAAAACCGGCGAACGATTTGATGTCGACTTGAGCGAGTTGATGAATAAGGCTAAGGAGCTGTTGAGTATAAATTAATACCTTAGAGAAATTATGGACGAAACAAAGATTGTAATATTTAAAAATGAAGAAATAAGAAAAACTATTTATTATAATCAATGGTGATTTTCTGTTGTTGATGTAATCCTGGCTTTAACTGATAGTTTTAATCCAAGGGATTATTGGTTTAAGATGAAAATAAGAGTTAAAGATAAAGATGGAATTGAACTGTCGACAATTTGTCGACAGTTGAAATTAAAAGCATCTGATAGAAAAATGAGGATTACAGATTGTGCAAATACCGAAGGAATTTTTCGAATTATTCAATCAATTCCATCTCCTAAAGAGAAATACATCATAACTCATCTTTTGATTTTTAACAACCCTAATTATTTCTCTATCATATTGATTTGAAAACAACAACCTTTTAATGCCGCTGCAATATGAAATAGAAAATAATTTTAGATATCAATTGATAGGTAAAATCGTTAATTAAAGAAGCTTTCCTTTTTATTATTATTCATTCTATATTTGCAAAGTACTTAAGTTATTCTACTAAAATGTGAATGAATTAGATGTTTTAGGAATATCAGATTAAAAAAAATTAAACAAAACCAAATAGATGTTTTCAAATCTAATTCGGATTCAAACCAATAAATTCATCACAAAAATTTAACCATTAAACAAATAAATAGCATTCAAACATTTCAGGGAACTCATTTATGCTCAACAAATGGTCAGAAGAAGAAATAAAAACCCTTAAAAGATTATACAGTAAAAAAGGTGCAAAGCCCGTTGCAAAATTATTGGGAAGAAGCCCTGATAATGTAATGGCAAAAGCGGCAAAGCTTGGTATTCGTTTTAATAAAATACGACCTTGGGAAAAATGGGAAGACAATTATTTAGTGAGACATTACGCAGATCGGAAAAATTCTTCAATTTCTCATACTCTTCGTCGAAGTATTCCTTCAATTATGAACAGAGCAAAATTTTTAAACCTAAGTGCAGCTAAATCTCCTTCGTGGACGGAGGAAGAAAAAAATATTTTGCGTGAATTATATTCAGATAGAAAAAATGCACTAGAATTTATCGCGGAAAAATTGAATAGATCTAAATATGCAATTCTACTGCAGGCGCAAACACTTGGAATAAGCAGACCAAGGCACGATCACGAGTGGACAGAAGCAGAAATAGATTATTTGAAGCAGAATTATCAAACAAAGTCTTATGGAGAAATAGCGTCTGTGCTTGGACTTACGCATAGTGCTGTGTCTCATCAAGCAAATAGACAAGGATTGAAACTGCGAGATAAAGGCAGACCTTGGACCAAAGAGGATCAGGAGTTTATAATACGTAATTATAAAAAAATCCCAACCAAAGAAATTGCACGTCAATTAGGACGAAGCGTAAATGCTATTATCACAATTGTTGGGCCGCTCGGAGTTAGTGCGGGCAGAAGTCGACCCTGGACTGAAGCAGAGTTTCAGATTATGCGAGAAAGTTATGGACGAATTCCGCTTCAGGAATTAGCCGGAAAACTAAACCGAAGCACACAAGCAGTTAGTGCAGTCGCCATTAAATTAGGGCTGACAAAGAAAAGAAAATCCTCTGGTTCCTTACCAATTAAACTTAATTAAAATTTCTTCGATAACAGATATAGATTGTTTTTATTCAAATACGCTGTTAAAAAATCATCTGATATCAATTATAACAAGCTAAAATTGAATTATTTTATTCAGTAATATTTCAATTTTATAATAACAAATGGAAAATGTAAAAGAATACTCAAGTGGTGAGATTACTATTTTTTGGCAATCATCAAAATGTCAGCATTCTGGTAATTGTATAAAGGGATTGCCAAATGTTTTTAATTCGGCAAAATCTCCATGGATAAATATTTTTGGGGATAGAACCGAAAGAATATTAGAAACGGTAAGTAAATGTCCATCTGGCGCTTTAAGTGTAAAGGAAGTAGTGAAGACTGAAAGCGAATTAAAATCCGGCGAAGTCTTTCAAGTTGTAATCGCTGAAAATGGTCCAATAAATATTAGGGGAAATTTTGAAATATTGGACTCTCGGGGAAATAAGATTAAATCTAAGGGAAGTATCTCTCTTTGCCGATGTGGTGGTTCTTCAAATAAACCAATCTGTGACGGTACACATAAAAAAAATAATTTTAGAAGTTGATTCAATCAAAAAAAGTTTTTCTATTTGGATCAGAAAGATGTTTTAATATTTCGTCAATATGTTTTTGATTAGTTCGATTTTGTGAAAAGGGCGGGAGGTTTTCGAATGGGAAAAACTTTGCTTCAATGGTTTCCTCGCTGGCTGTTGCCTCTCCGCCGATCAATTCGCACAAAAAAATAATTTTGAATGCATGAAAAAATTCCAATGGTCTGCCTGATCTATTTGCATCGAACACACCAATTATTTTTTTTGGCATTACATCAAATCCGCTTTCTTCTTTAGTCTCCCTGATTGCAACTTCGGAAGGTAAATCACCAACATCAGCCCAGCCGCCGGGCATTGCCCAGCAATTATCTGTTCGTTCCTGCACTAATAGTATTTTATTTTGGTAAATCACTGCAGCACGAACATCAATTTTAGGAGTTGCATAACCCGGATGTGAAAGAAATATTTTTGCTAATTCGGTAGGTTCAACTTCGCTATGGAGTGAAATAATTTCGGCGGCTATTTCTGTTAAACGATTGTATCGGTCAGTCTCGTATTTTGTTTGTGCAAATGCAAGCCCGGTTTGAGATAAGGATTGAATCTCCCGAGCCCATTTTAACCAACTAAATGAGGTGCTTATTTCCACATTGTTTTTATTTGTCATTCCCTTTATCGATCAATTAAGTATTGAAATTTTATTGTATAATTAAAATTATTTTACTCTTTAAAATAGAAATTCCTTAGAATAGAAAAATGATCCTAAGGAATTTTATGTGTTGAGATAAATTAGAAAAAATTAAAAGTAATACAGGTATTTAATTTTAATTACTGCTGCTCTATCCGTTACATGTAACTTTACCGGAAGAGAATTTCCCTGAAAGTCAAATTGGATGCTTCGATCTCTAAATTCATTAAATGCAAAATAAATCCAACTTTTGGGTGAGAAATTATAAGAGAATAATAAACCGAAAATTATACTTTCTAATTTATCTGTTGACCTTACATAAACGTTATCAACATAAATCCTCAAGCTAAAATTGTTAAATGGTGTTAGTGCTGCATACGGGCGCATATTGTAAGTAATGTCTTCCACCGACCCTTCTGGATTGCCTTCAACATAAATATTAATATCCGAACCAAGAGTCAAAACATTCAAAGCATCCCAGGCTATCGAAGCTCCGGTGAAAGCATAGAAGGCGAGAAAATCACGGGAGAAGTTATAAGTTTTTGAATATCCCCCCCATAGATTGCCATTCCACACCGGTGAAATATTAAACCAGCTGCTAAAATTTAAATCGTAGGATGAAAAAGTTTTTCCAGCATCTTTAGTTTTACCTTTCCCGAAAGTGATTTCATACCCCCAGTTGTCTCTAAACTGGATATTAAATCCAACAATGCCTTGCATATCTGTGTAGGCGTCAATCTTTTCGTAATTGCCGGCAAAGCCGCCGTAGAAAAGTATTTGTCTGATGTAACCTTCATCAAAGTACCAGGAGGGTCCTGTGATGGCGGCAAACTCTGTGGTCCCGCGCCAAGGAACAAAGCCGACTTCATTAATATCAAAATCATTTCCCACAAATCTTACGCGAGCAAGATTGATCCAATTTTCACCAAACATAGTAAAGCCTGCTGATCCGGCAAAATCCCCTTCTTCATTTTTTATTGAACGGGCAAATTGATAAGAGAGCTGCCAGGTTGATTCTCTCAATGCGCCATCAATATCAATAACTCCATACATATTATCTTGATTCTTTTTCCCAACAAATAAAACTCCAATTGTTGAGTTTTGAAAAATTTGTTTTTTGATTCTTGCCGAACCAAAAATTGACTTTGGTTCGGAAATATTTTGTCCTTCAAATGAATAATCAGTTTCGCCTGTCATTGAAATAAATCCACCATACTCCCAATCGCCAATCCGTCCAAACGCTTTTGTGCCAAAGTTTAAAGGCACTTCCTTCCCACCGGGAAGTTTTTTACCTATTCTTCTCGAATAAAAAAGCTCGAGGGGGCGGTAGAACCCTGTGTTATTTTGTCTTCCGGATGCATTGAAGACTTCACTGCCTTCGGTAAAAAAAGGTCGCCGTTCGCTAAAAAAGGTTTCATACCGAGAGATATTAAATGTAAACGGATCAGCTTCAATCTGAGCAAAATCGGGGTTGACAGTTAATAAAAATTTTAATTTTTGTGATGGATTATAGAGTAGATCAATTCCTATAGCAGGATCGAAATCGTATTTTTCATTTCCACTATAATTTAGCTTTCCAATTGCAACAGGATAAATTTCAAGATTTAATCCTTTTACCAAAGGTTTAAAATCATTTAGAAGCAAAGTTCCAAACTTGGAAATTCTTTGACCTTCATTCTGTTCGTACTCACACCAGTAGATATCTTCTGAATTGTAACCGAACCAGCGGTCGAAATCTATACCCCATTCAGTTAAAGTTTCATCATACTGAATAGATTTATAAGGAATTTGAATTTCAACAACATAACCCCAATCATAAATTTTTGATTCAGCAAACCAGATCCCATCCCAGCTATAGTCACGATTTCGAGCATCATCGAGCAGCCGGGAATCAGCGCGACCACCGGATGCAGTAACTGCAAATTTATATGCGGTTTTATTATCTCCAAATGTGTCGAGCATTATAGAAACAATATCCCCGCTGAATTGGTCAAGCATACCGGTTGTTTGTTGAATTTTTCCCGCCTCTTCGAAACAAATCATCAAACAATACAACGCCTCATTTGTTGTTAGAACTTTCGCTATAGTTTTAACCGAAGGGGGTTGGTTGAAATATGGTTGCAACTGAAAAAAGCTGATTGCCGAATCGGCTTGACTCCAAATTGGATCAATTACCCCATCAATTAATATATCTTCATCAACTGTGTGAAGGTTTACTACCTTGTCCAAATTTGGAGTTACAATTTGTGCCTCCGAAAATGAACAGATGAAAATAAGAGCTAGTATGACTGAAAAAGAATTCATAAATGCTGACGGTTTTTTGTTTTTAATTAAGACTAACGAAATATTAAAACAGTTACGACAAGGAAGAAATAATTTTGTAAGAATGGTTAAAAATATTTTTTAGTGGATAATAATAATTGATTTAACAGTTTCTATTAAGTTTGTTAATAAAAAATAAAGGGAAAATGTATGTCCGCTTCGCTCGATTCATTCTTCTATCCTAAATCAA
>DAOLIQ010000112.1:0-8430 GCA_035328465.1 Ignavibacteriaceae bacterium
TTAAAATAATTCTATACTTGCGAACCAACTTCATTACTGCCAGTCAATAAAATTTATCCCATCTTAATTCAATTTAAATCTGAACGATAATAGGCTTAGAAAGTTTATTCCTTTCTTAATAGACCTAATTAAGGAAAGGTTTTTTTAAACAAGATTTTTTAGACGGAAATTTAAATTAAGATGCGTCGATTAATTCGAACAATATTACTTTGCATTGTTTTCATTATTCAGTCAATCTATGCGGACATAATTGATAAAGTTATGATATCTGGATTTGGCGGGCAGCATGATTTAGACGTGCGGGCTGCATTTTACAGTGGTTATTCATCTTACGACGGCACCGAGTATTTGGGTGAGGCAATTCTATATTCTGAAAATATTTTAGCCTCATTCATGTATGCTCAACAAAACGGATACCAGCTTATGATCAGATCAACCACCGGTCTGAGCACTGCAATAAGTTTTTCTTACTCATACCCGAACGTTGATTTGGTTATGCCTGCTGGAAGTAATTCATTTGATCATGTTTTTTCGGGGGATGTGAATAACTCCCCAGTAGTGATTACAGGCTCTGGTATAGATTCAAACGTGACCGGTTATAACTTAGAGTTTTTTTCAATTGATCCAATTACTGGCTATAATTATTCGAGTTATTCTAATGGCTATACTGCCGGGCAATTAGCATTTATCGCAAATAGCCTAACGATAAGTTTTGATTCAGCAAGAGCATTAGCGAGAATATATAATTCGGAAGGCGGCACTCTCGATCCTTTCAGCGGGTACGGTAAAATAAATGTTGCGGAAATAATTAATAGTACACTACCTGTCGAGTTGTCCTTGTTCGAAGCAATTAAACTGGGCAGTTCGGTATATTTGAAATGGCGCACCGAAACAGAAGTAAATAACTATGGATTTGAAATTGAACGTAGCACCCCCCTCGATTCATATAATGAAATTGATGAGGGAAAACTGGTCTGGGGAAAAATTGGATTTGTCAACGGCAGCGGCAATTCAAATTCACCAAAAAATTATTCATTTGTTGATAATTCGATCGATGGTGTTGAAAAACTATTTTACAGACTAAAACAGATTGATAATGATGGAACTTTTGAGTATTCAAAAGTCGAAGAAGTTTCGTTTCAAACGCCAATCCATTTTGTTCTATATCAGAATTATCCGAACCCATTTAACCCAACAACAAAAATTAGATATTCGATTCCTCCCTCAGTAAATGCCTCCGAAGAGAAAACCTTGGTTACGCTTAAAGTTTATGATATTTTAGGTAATGAAGCTACTACTTTGGTCAACGAAGAAAAATTTGCTGGAAATTATGAGGTTTTATTTAAAGCAAATAATCTTTCATCAGGAATTTATTTTTATACTCTCAAAACAGGAAACTATTCGGAGACTAAAAAATTAATTTTAATGAAATAGCTGCAAAGGATTTTGCAGGATAAAATAATTTATGATATGTCACCTTTCTATATGAGGATATTTCAAAATTAAGTAAACTAAAATCCTTCCGATGTAATTTCTTTTTCAATTACCTCGCCATACTTGCTTACACCGCTGCGAATATCTTCTGCTTTGCCGATCACAACAAATTGAAGTTTATCTTTGGGAAAATATTTATTGATTAAATTTTTTGATTTTTCAACAGTCATATCGTCAACATTTTTTTCAAAATCATTTATAAAAGAATCATCCAACCCGAAGTAAAACATTTCAGTCAATAAGTTCGCAAGATCACCGGAAGTCTCATAGTCAGGAGGAAATTGCCCCTTGATATAATTTTTTGCCGATGAAAGAGTTTTATCATCAATACCATTTTCCCACAGGCGATTGTATGTTTCAAGTGCAAGATCAATTGCCCGAATAGTTGTCGAAGTTTTTGTGAAAGTGCTGATAAGAAAAGTGCCGGTATATTTATAAGGAAGGAACAAACTTCGTGCGCCGTAAGTTAATCCTGAATTTACTCGAAGCTCATCATTCAGCCACGAAGTAAATCTTCCGCCGAGTATTGTGTTGATTACCTGAAGTCCAACAAAATCGGGATTGTTTCTTGTAACCCCCATCCCCCCGATTAGGAAAGTAGTTTCATAAGAATCATTTTTATTTACAAGCAATACACGGCTCTTTTCAAATTTTAATTCAGGAGTTTCAAATCTTTTTACTCTGTCAATCTCAGATGCTTTCCAGTTCTCAAATAATGAAGAGATTTGTTCTTTCATTTCAGAGGAAGAAAAATCTCCGACAATTGCAATTGCCGAAAGCGAAGGCTGATAATTTGATTTATAAAAATTCTGAATATCAATTGGAGTGATAGCAGTAATTCCTGTTGATGTCCCGTTAACAGGATTGCCGTAACCGCTATTGCTGAAAATAAATTTGTTGAAGTAAGAGCGGATAACACTTCGGGGACTTTCTTTTGCCTGTTCAAGTTCAACAAGCCAGCGCTGTTGACGTTTAGAAATTTCTTCACTCGGAAAAACCGGATCAACAATTATTTCTTTCAACATAGGTAAAATTCTACCTGCATCGTCTTTAATAAATGAAGCTGAAAGAGTGGATGTTTCAGTTCCCGCATTTATGTTAATGTTAGCACCAAGAAAATCAAATGTTTCTTCAATCTGATTTTTGGAAAAGTTTTTCGTGCCAAATAACAAGGCTTCTGAAGTGAAGGATGCTAAGCCGTTCTTTTCTCCATCGTTGATTGCACCTGCAGGAAAAACTGCTGCGAAATAAATCAAGGGTACCTCGCGGCGCTCCATTAAATAAACAGTTAATCCGTTTGAAAGGGTGAGTTTCTCGTAAGGGGGTAGTGAAAATTTTTTTGATTTTACTTGTGCCATTGTGCTGTACATCATTGATAAGAAAATAATAGTTATAAATATTTTTGCGAATAATAAATTATGTTTTTTCATTTTAATTCTCCTCCCCCTGCATAATTCCAATAGTTTTGTTAGGTTTTACAAAATACTTTGCCGCAACACGTTTAATATCCTCGGTCGTGATTTTCCTAAAATCTTCCGGCGCATTGAACATTTTTTTATAATCACCAAAGAATATCTCATAAGTGCCGAGCGTGTTAGCTTTACCATTTATAGTTTCGAGCGAGTGATAAAACTCAGAAAGTTTTTGATTTTTTACTTTTTGAAGTTCATTCTCAGACACGCCTTCTGAAATAATTTTACTTAATTCATCTTCAATCGCATTCTCAAGTTGAAGGGCGCTTACTCCATCATTTGCAACTGCATAAATGAAGAATAGAAACGGATCGAACGCCTGCGGGAAATATGTTTCCACATCGGTAGCAAGCTGCTGCTTGTCAATGATTGAACTATAAAGCCGTGATGAATTTCCGCTCGTTAAAATTGAATTAAGTAGTTCGAGGGCATAATAATCTTCCGACCCGGTAGGTGGAACATGATAAGCAAACAAAATGTTTGGCGTTGAGACATCTTTCTTAACGAAAATTCTTTTCTCGCCGAGTTGATTTGGCTCAACTGTGTGAATCTTTCGCGGGGGATCTTGTGCGGGGATTGGTTCAAAATATATTTCAGCAAGTTTTTTTACTTCATCAAAATCGACATCACCCACTATCACCACGCTGCCATTGTTTGGCGCATAATAAGTTTTAAAATAATTTTGAAGATCTTTTTTCTGCCACCCCTTTATGTCCGATTCATACCCAATAACAGGCCAGTGATAAGGATGGGCTACCATTGCGACGCCAAGAACTTCCTGATTTAGGTATTCCCAATTACTGTTTTCAAGTCCGGTGCTTCTTTCGGAAAGAATAACCCCGCGTTCACTTTCGATCATTTTGTCATCGAAATTTAAATTGGCAATTCTATCTGCTTCAAGTTCAAACATTAATTCAAGAGATGAACTTGGAAACCAATCAGTGTAAACAGTTACATTCTCTGTTGTGTACGCATTGTTCGAACCGCCGGCAGCTTCCATTGTCCGGTCGAATTCTTTTGGTCCGTATTTCTTTGCACCGTTAAACATCATATGTTCAAAGAAGTGTGATAACCCGGTAATGCCGGGATATTCATTTCGAGAACCGACACGCCAGAATAAATACATATTTGCATTCGGGATCGAATGATCTTCGAGAACCATTACCTTCATTCCATTTTTCAGTTGAAAAGTTTTTACGTCTTCAGGTTTTGTTTGTCCAATTGCTGCCATAGTCAAGCACACAAAAAATATTAATAGTTTCATAAATGCCTTCAAAAAAAGAAGTTTTAATAATAAGTGATTGTAAAAATATCTAAAAAGATTGACACGATTAAGTAATAATTTTTATTTACTGAAAGAAAAGTTCAAATGATAAGTTTATTTCCTTTTTAGTTGAACGAATACCGCACCACAAGCCGCTGCAAACATTCCCAACCCTTCTTGCGTCGAGATTTCCTCTCCGAGAAAAATCCATGCAAGTAATGCTATCTGAACTAACATAGTTCCATTAATAATACTTGATTCCATTGCGCTCAACGTTTGCAGAGTTTTATTCCATAATACAAATGCAAGAGCCGTGTTTACAATTGCGAGCCATAAAAGATAAAGTAAATTTTCTTTACCGATTGTATTAATTCCTTGAACAAATATGCCAGTAATGATTAATACAAATGATCCCACACCCATGCTTACAAGTGTAACAATAAACGGACTAAATTTGCCAGATCGGTTTATTTTTCTTCCAAGAACCGCAGATCCGGCATTTGCGAAAACACCTATTAACATTACAAACAATCCCGTTTGCTCATTTTCCAAAAGATTTATTGGAACGAAGTAAATAATTATACCGGTCAGAAAAAGAAAGGTACCAAACCACTGAAGTCTTGTTGGATACTCTGAAATCAAAATGATCGCCATAAATGCAACAACTATGGGAGTAAAATTAAGTAACAGACTAACAGTAACTGCCGGAATAAGAGATAAGCCGATAAACTGCGCACCTTGGGTAAGGGGATAAAATATCAATCCGAGTAGTGAAAGATTTATCCAATCTTTTTTCGTCAATGATTTAACAGCAGAAATATTTTTATTTGTGAATGCAAACGGAAGCATGCAAATAAAGGCAATGAAATATCGAAGCCCGGCAAAAGTAATCGGGGGGATTTCAGACAAACCCCACTTAATAATAACAAACGATGTTGACCACAGAAAGGTTACAAGCAGTGCAAGCAAAATAGCAGATAGCCTCGAGGCAATTAATAAATTCATAATTAAAATTATTGAAATTAGATTATTGAAAAAATTTAAATAAAATAGTAAACTTCTGTAAATATTGAAACAGAATTTTCAGAAATGCGAGTCAAAAAATTGTTAAATTTTCATCAGATGATTTTTGAAATATAAATTAAAGATGAAGACATATTACTATACTTTTTTTTACAAGTTATTATTTCGTTACGGAAATATTCCCCTTACTTTTATTTTGTCAGCCTATCTTGTTTATCTTGTTCTGAACATTGATAGAGATCCGTATTTTGTTCTGCCCACACTCATAAATCTTTTTATTATTTATTATTTGAATAAGACCTACCTGCGTATGTACAAAATTATGCCATTCAGAATAAAAACCGATAATGAAAAATTGTACTGCGATAAATTTATTTTTTCTAAAAAAATTGCAGAGATTTGTTACGAGGATATTTCTTTACTTCAAGGTGGAATATTCAGCGGTAAGCATCGCGGAATGATGGTTGTTCAGGACGGGAAAAATAATTTCACAATTGGTTTTTATCATAAAATAAATGACGGAAAAGCTCTCGAAACGATTCTCCTCAGCAAAGTTCCCAAACCTGTTTACGATGAAGTGATAAACAGAATCGGAATTAAAAAATGAAAATTGCAGTTTTACTTTCCGGCGGAGTTGACAGCTCTGTTGCGTTGAATTTACTTAAAGAACAAAATCATGATGTTACAGCTTTCTATTTAAAAATTTGGTTGCAAGATGAATTTTCTTTTCTCGGTGACTGCCCATGGGAAGAAGATCTAAGGTTTGCCCGTGCTGTCTGTGATAAGACGGGGGTAAATCTCGAAGTTCTCCCTCTTCAAACAGAATACTGGAACTCAGTTGTTACTTACACAATCGAAGAAATTAAAGAAGGAAGAACACCGAATCCTGATATGTTCTGCAACAGCCTGATTAAGTTCGGACAGTTTTATGATAGAATAGATTTATCATATGAAAAAGTTGCAAGCGGGCATTACGCAAAAGTCGTTCATGATGGATCAAAATATATTTTAAAAACTACCCCCGACCCCGTCAAAGATCAAACATACTTTCTTGCATATCTTACACAGCAGCAATTAAGCAGAGCATATTTTCCCTTGGGAGATTTTAATAAACAGCAAGTTAGAGATCTTGCCCATAGATTTAAACTTGCAAACATGGATCGCAAAGACAGTCAAGGTATTTGTTTTTTGGGTCAGATAAAATTTGATGAGTTTATTAAACATCATCTTGGAGAATTATCGGGTGATATAATTGAAATTGAAACTCAAAAAAAACTTGGCAAACACAAAGGATATTATTTTTATACAATTGGACAGCGCTCTGGGCTGGGGTTGTCCGGCGGGCCATGGTACGTTGTTAAAAAAGATATTAAGAATAATATAATTTTTATCTCCAGACAAAACACTCAAGAATTAAGTAAAGAAATTTTTTCGGTTGGAAAGTTTAACTGGATCGCTGGTGAGCATCCTTCAAAAGAAAATCTTAAGGTAAAAATTAGGCACGGGGCACAATATTATAACTGCAATTTAAAATTCATAGATGAAGATAGTGCCTTAGTTGAGTTGGATAAAGGCGATCGCGGGATAGCGCCCGGACAATTTGCTGTATTTTATGATGGTGATATCTGTCTTGGAGGGGGTGTGATTTTACTGGAATGATTTCCTGTTTTACAAAACTTAGTTCAGTATATCTTTTGTAACATTAATTTTTTTTAGATCGTGGGGCATTACATAAATTCCCTTCTTTTTATTTATACTGAGCATTTTTTGGCACCCGCTGCAGAAGTATGCATATCTTACTCCAATAACAGAATCTAACTTACAGACCCAAACCTCATTTATATCCGCACGGCACAGCGGACAGGTCATTTGTACTTTTTCCTTTTCAATTTTCTTGAACATTTATTTTTCCTGCCGTTTAGACTAAAGTGATTTGATTTTTGTTACTGCCAAAATAGATTTTTTCATGAAAATTACCATAGCAATAATCAGCCTATATAATCTTGAAGTTGATGATTAAGAATAATTAATCTTTTTTGGCTTATCATTTCACTGTTTCATACTACCGCTCAACAAAAATTATTCCCGCATATAAGAATATGGTTGGATCAGGCTTTAACTTTTAGCCATTTAGCGGTTGAAATTCTAATAATTATTTTCAATTGAAAATTATTAGAAGTTTGATTTCTCAGTTATCATTAATTCAGTAACCTAATTCTTTTTCTTAAGTCTAAACATAAAAAAGGAGAAAAATATGTCAACACAAAAAAACTTTTTCAGCTATTTATTTTTTCTACTTGCGATGGTTATCCCTTTGTCTTGTGCTTATTCAACAGACAAGAATGACTTATCGGACGACCTAAAGGTTTTGCACGAAAAAACATTCCAAATATCCTCCGGTAAAAAAATTGAGCTTGATGCTTCGGTTGGTGATGTAATGATAACTTCGTGGGACAAATCGGAAGTTTATATTAAAGTACTCGGTAATGAAAAAGCCGAGGACAAAATTGAATTTGAGTTCAATGGAACGTCGGACTTAGTAAAAGTAAAAGCTAAAAAGACAGGATCATTATTCAACTGGTTTGGAAGCGGTGTAAAATTAAGATTTGAAATAAAAGTTCCTGCGTCTTTCAGTACTAAAGTTTCTACAAGCGGAGGTGATATTAAATTTGCGGATGTTTCAGGCGTTCAATATTTAAGTACTTCAGGAGGGGATATAATAGTTAAAAACTCGCACGGAAAATTAGACGCATCAACTTCGGGCGGTGATATATCAACTGAAAACAGCAAAGGCTTGATGATGCTTTCAACTTCCGGCGGTGATGTGATTGCTAAAAATTTTGAGGGAGACCTCTCTGCGGAAACTTCAGGCGGAGATATTCATTTGAGCGGAATGAATTCAAAAGTAAAAGCCGAAACTTCAGGTGGTGATATTGTGCTTGATTATTCAGGCTCAAATGATGGAATTGATTTAAGTACGTCGGGCGGAGATATAATGATAAAACTCCCTGCTGATTTTAGTGCTGCTGCAAAATTATATACTTCGGGCGGGGATATTTCCTGCGAGCTTACTACTAACAACGTGGGCAAAAAATCTTCTTCAAAACTTGAAGGTGATTTAAACTCGGGCGGTAATTTATTGCACGCAGAGACTTCAGGTGGGGATATTGTTGTAAG
>DAOLIQ010000113.1:0-2041 GCA_035328465.1 Ignavibacteriaceae bacterium
CTGAGTATTTCTGTGTATCAGATAATTCTTATCTTTTACCGGATTCTGTTGTTCGTAATATTCCATCGGACTTAAGAAATACTTCCAACGGTGCAGACTATATAATTATCACACATCCTGATTTTATAGAAGCTGCAAATAGGCTAGCTGAATTCAGAATAAATAATTTCTCAGATTCCTCAATCGCCAATCCTCGAGTTAAGGTTGTTGATGTTAGAGATATTTATAAAGAATTTTCATACGGTTTATTGGATCCATACGCAATAAAATATTTTGTCCAATATGCTTTCGAGAATTGGGAATCACCTGCCCCCAGCTACATCGCTTTAATGGGAGATATGTCCTATGATTATAGGCATTTGGTAAGTACGGATCACTATAATTATATCCCTGCGATTCCATATTTTGCGACTGGTTACGGGCAAGCCGCAAGTGATAATAATTTTGTCGCAGTTACGGGCATTGATCTCTCTCCTGACCTTGCCATCGGAAGAATTTCTTGTGAAACTCTTGATGAGGCAAATATTTTGGTGGATAAAATAATTAATTATCCCGGCGATAATTCGAAAGACTGGAAACAGAATGTTCTGCTTCTTTCTTCCGGCTTAAGTCTTGAAGATGAAAACTCTTTTGGATTTAACGATGCAAATATTTTATTACAAAACGCTTATGTTTATCCTGAAGGAATTAACACTACTAAGATCTTTAGATATCCAAATAAACCGGAATACATCCCGTATCAGGGTGAAGGACCGCAAATGCGTGAAGGATTTAATGAGGGGGCAGTAATAGCAAATTATTACGGGCATGGAGGAGGATATCAATGGGATCTAGTTTTTCTAAATGATGATATTTATCTTCTTGAAAATGGAAACAGGATGCCATTCATTTCAAGTGTAACCTGTTATACGGCTCACTTTGATAATCAGGATGTATTTGGAGAACAATTTAATAAGATTCCCGGTAAAGGAAGTATTGGATTTTGGGGCAGTTCGGGTCTAACTTATTGGGGCGTTGGCAAAGATATCAATCAACATTTTTTTAATGAAGTTTTTAAGTTAAGAAATCACATTGTAGGCAAAGCCATTCTGCATGCAAAAAATCAAGTAGGTAATTCTGGTATCTATGGGTTACAACTTGCATTGTTAACTTTACTTGGTGATCCAATGTTGACACTTGCAATTCCTAACGAGCCGGATTTTGTTATCAACAGTTCAGGCATTACTATTACTCCCAGCAACCCCCTTGTTGAAGATACTGTAAAAGTGAAAGCACTTGTTCAAAACAAAGGCATTGTATTTTCAGGTGATTCAGTTTTGGTGGAACTTTTTGCAACTTCGGTTGACACTTCATATATGGTGGGCTCCACTAAACTATCAAGTTTTGGTGAACTTGACTCAGCATTCTTTGACTGGACGCCTACTATGAGCGGATTATTCGAATTGAAAATTGAAGTTAACAGTGATTCGCATCTATTTGAAGAAGATCATTCTGATAACACTGCTTCATCCTATTTCGCTGTGTTCGATTTGGGGGAACCAAACATCATTTACCCTCTTGACGGTACAAGTTCAAGTAAGAACACGGTTGATTTTTTACTATCTGATATTGGCTATTATTTGCAAATGCCTCTTACTTATTATTTTGAGATTGATACGTCACTTTCTTTCACTTCACCAATTATTCAGAGTATTGGAATTCAGCCTCAGGACGCTATTTTAAAATGGACATCACCAAGCTTATCGACGGGTTCCTATTTTTGGCGAACCAGAATATTTAATGGGGCTGAGTTTGGTAGTTGGAGCGACATTCGAAGCTTCACAATAGGTGGAATTGATAAAAATGGGTACTATGCTGAAGATAGGATTTTAAAATCATTTCAAACTTATAATATTAATTATTCCGACTCCAGTAATAGTCTCATTCTTAATACTGAGTTACTCCCACCAAAGCCTGATAATAAGCGATTTGTGGAAGATATTATTCCCCAGACCAGCGTAACTGATAGTGTTGATTTAACTACAATTACCACTGATGGAAC
>DAOLIQ010000113.1:2141-5538 GCA_035328465.1 Ignavibacteriaceae bacterium
TGGACTTATGATTGGGTACACGATGAGGTTTATGCTTCTGTTTACCGTGAATCCGGTTATCCACCAAAGTTTTCTAAGTTTCGTGGAAGCTACACGGATGCTGAGGGAACTATTTACACTGAAGAAGTCGGAAATGATGTTTTAAAATGGAATAGCGTTTCATACGAGGTTCAGAGCGAAGGTTCTTCCGGAATTTACAAAGCTGATTTAGAAGGACTAAACAAGGCTGATAATATTTGGCAAACTGCTTATCCCGAAATCAAATCACCTTTTGATCTAAGTGGTTTAGACCTATCCCAATATTCTAAACTTAGACTATTTGTTACATTTAGTGACTCGAGCTTCGGCGGATCACAGCCGCTTCAGCTCAAGAATGTTCATTTTGATTACGTTGAAAAACCGGAGGTCGTATTAATTTCAGATAATTTAAAATTTAATCCTGACAGCCTGATGCAGGGGTTTGACATCAATATGGATTTCAAAGTCAGCAATGTTTCTCATACTTCCGTTGACAGCGTTACATTACAATTCTTTCTTAATAGTTCTGATACACCTTTCTTTACTCCTACAGTGAATTTGGTTGGTGATAGCAGTAGCTCGGTTAGCTATGTAATTCCTACTTCGGCTTTATTATTTGACAATCCTGTTCTAGTGTTTGCTACTGCTCCGACTCAGGAATTTTTCACCTATAATAATATCACTAATAGGAGTTTTTATGTCTCAAGAGATTCTTTAAAACCAAATTTCAATATAACTTTTGATGGAAAGGATATTATTGACGGCGATATTATATCTGCAAAACCGGAAGTTGTGATTACGCTTGAAGATAATAGTCCACTTCCACTTGATACAACATTCTTCACTATCGTTCATAATAATGTCCCCTTAAATTTTAGCGATCCTAAAATTCACTTCGATTACACTCCATATCCAAATTCAAAAGCTACCATTACGTGGAATCCAATTTTGGATGACGGACGTCATTCACTCGAGGTATTGGCAAAAGATGCTTCGAATAATTTTTTCGATTCAACTTCGTATCGCACTAACTTCTCTGTATTTAATGATCCAAATGTAGTAGATGTGTACAATTACCCTAATCCGTTCGAAGATGAAACATATTTTACCTTCAATCTGCACGGCTCAGAGATTCCAGAATCAATGACAATAAAGGTTTATACTGTGGCAGGAAGATTGATAAGAAATTTCTTGATTACATCCGCTCAAATAGTCCCGGGATTTAATCAAATTAAATGGGATGGCAGAGATGAAGATGGTGATTTGATAGCTAATGGTTTGTATTTTTATAAGTTAATTACAAAAATTGGTGGTGAATCAAAAACCATTACTCAAAAACTTGTTAAAATGAAGTAATGATTATTAAAAGAAAATAGGAAAATATTTATGTGTGGAATTGTTGGTTATATCGGCGAAAGAAATTGTGTGCCGATTATTATTGACGGATTAAAAAGACTTGAATATCGCGGCTACGATTCTGCTGGTATCGGGCTTATTCAAAACAATAAATCTATTGTAATAAAGAATAAAGGCAAGGTTTCTCTGCTTGAGGAGAAAATAGACGATCTTAATCTAAGTTCAACAATTGGTCTCGGTCACACGAGATGGGCAACACACGGTATCCCAAACGAGTTAAACGCACACCCTCATAGTAATGGGGACAAAACTCTTTTCCTGATCCACAATGGTATAATTGAAAATTATCAAACTATCAAAAAATCTCTTATTAAAAACGGGTACAAATTTTTAAGTGATACAGATTCCGAAATACTTCCTCATCTAATTGATAGCTTTTTAAAAGCAGGGCACAACCTTTTTACTTCAGTACAATTGGCTTTATCCGAAGTTGAAGGCACTTATGGAATTGCGGTTATTTATGATAAGGAACCTGATAAAATTATTGCTGCCAGGAAAGGCTCGCCGTTAGTTTTAGGTATTGGCATCAATGAAAATTTTCTCGCCTCGGATGTGACTGCAATAGTGGCTCATACAAATCAGGTTGTCTATTTAGAAGATGGGGAAATTGTTGAGCTGAGAAAAGATAGTTTCGACGTTAAAACAATTAATGATGCCTCAATCGAAAAAGAAATTCATGAAATAACTATGAATTTAGATGAGATAAATAAAAGTGGTTACCAGCATTTCATGTTAAAAGAAATAATGGAACAACCTGAATCAATCAGAAATGCTTTGCGCGGAAGAGTTGTCTTAGAACAGGGAACTGCCAGATTGGGCGGGCTTCGTGAAATTGTTGAAAAACTTGTCTCGGCTAATCGGTTTATTATTTCTGCTTGCGGTACTTCGTGGCATGCTGGATTAGTTGGTGAATACATGTTTGAACAATTTTTGCGTGTTCCTACCGAAGTTGAATATGCGTCTGAATTTAGATATAGAAACCCAATTGTCGGAAAAGACGATGTGATATTTTTTATTTCACAGAGTGGTGAAACGGCAGATTCACTTGCTGCTTTGCGGGAGGCTAAATTCAGAGGCGCAACTGTACTTGGAATCTGCAACGTTGTTGGGAGTTCCATTGCAAGAGAAAGTGATGCAGGAGTTTATATTCATGCCGGACCCGAAATTGGTGTTGCTTCAACTAAAGCCTTTACAGCTCAATTAGCGGTACTTGCACTAATTACTCTCTTTGTCGCCCGCAGAAAAAACATGAGCATGGTTGATGGTAAAGCTATTTGTGAAGAACTGCTTTCCATTCCCGATAAAGTAGAAAAAATATTAAAGTTAAATAGTGAAATTGAAATGATTGCTGAAGAGTTTAAAGATTCAAGAAATTTTTTATATCTCGGGCGCGGTTACAATTTTCCTGCTGCCCTCGAAGGGGCTTTGAAGCTAAAAGAAATTTCCTACATCCATGCTGAAGGTTATCCAGCTGCTGAAATGAAACATGGTCCAATAGCATTAATAGACGAAAATATGCCGGTTGTATTCATTGCGCCAAAAGATTCCACTTATGAAAAAATTAGAAGCAATATAGAAGAAGTTAAAGCTCGTGGAGGCAGACTAATTGCAATTGCTTCAGAAAGTGACGACTCAATACACGAGTTGGTAGATTATACAATAAGGATACCCGACACAATACGAATGCTAATGCCAATACTTACTTCCATTCCTTTACAATTACTTGCCTATCACATCGCAGTCAAAAAAGGATTAAATGTAGATCAACCAAGAAATCTTGCAAAAAGCGTGACGGTTGAATAATAAATCTAAGTTCTCGTTTGCAGATTCATAGTAAAATATTATTTTTGCAGAACGTTTTCGGGCAGGTAGCTCAGTCGGTAGAGCAATGGACTGAAAATCCATGTGTCGGCGGTTCAATTCCGTCCCTGCCCACTTTCAGGCGATTACCGGGTCGCCTTTT
>DAOLIQ010000113.1:5638-8330 GCA_035328465.1 Ignavibacteriaceae bacterium
ATTATTTCAAATGAATGCCTTATGAAAAAACTTTTTACCTTAATTGCTTTCTTATATTTATTTTCTACTTCTCCATTTGCACAAAATTCATATTTAATCGTTGAGTCCGGTTTGGCTGAGCCATTCTCGGCTTTCGGAAACACACATAAAAATGGTTTTTCAAGTGCTCTTAGTTTTGCAATAAATCCACATTACGAATCACGAGGATTCAATTATTTTCTAACCGCTTCTGTTGGTTACCAAAGGTTCGAATCTAATGACGACCCAAATTATGTTAGTCATATTGTGCCTATTACATTCGGAGCCATTTTCCCTTTTGGACAAGATTGGTTTGTCCCGTATTTAAAAGGCGAGGTTGGTGCTTTTATTGGAGAATATGATAATGGGTTTGAAAAAGTAAATGAAACTTCATTTGGCTTCGCACCTGGAGTTGGCTTTTTCTTTGCCTTAAACCGTTTTTGGGGTTTAGATATCCAGGCAAAATTTACGAAGGTATTAAAAAAGAATGACGAAATTGGGTATTTCGGTTATCATGGCGGTTTAGTCTTTCGTTTTTAGTCTGCGGATTTATTTTATTGTTCGCTTACATCTAAATTCAGATCTTGATTTGTATTGCTTAAATTTTTCTGAACTGCAGTCTTATCAGAGTTGAATAAACAAAATCTCCTGCCTATATTTGTCATAAAAATAAAATACCAAAATGGCTGATCAAATTATTCTTGAAACTAATTTCCCAAAATTGAAATTGGTTAAACGCGGTAAAGTAAGAGATATTTACGATTTGGGAGAATACTTTCTCATTGTATCCTCTGATAGATTATCAGCGTTCGATGTTATTCTGAATCAAGGAATTCCTTTCAAAGGGAAAGTTTTAAATAAAATTTCACAATTCTGGTTTGACTTCAGCAAAAATATTATTGCCAATCATTTGATTTCCACTGATGTCAATAAATTTACTCCCGCTTGTGCAGATTATAAAAATGATCTCGATGGAAGGTCTATGATGGTTAAAAAAACTGAAGTTATTCCAATTGAGTGTATTGTTAGAGGTTACATTTCAGGATCAGGGTGGGTGGATTATCAGAAAAGCGGTTCGATATCAGGTTTAAGACTGCCTAAAGGATTGGTCGAATCTGAAAAATTGCCTGAACCAATTTTTACCCCGTCCACAAAAGCCGAAATTGGAGATCATGATCAGAACATTTCATTTCTTGAAGCTGAAAAAATAGTCGGTAGAACTAATATTCTTAAATTACAAGAAACTGCTTTAAGCATTTATAAAAGCACTTCGGATTATGCTGCGACAAAGGGAATAATTATTGCCGATACTAAAATGGAATTCGGTTTAATCAATAATGAAATAATTTTAATTGATGAATTACTTACCCCGGATTCTTCTCGTTTCTGGTCTGCTGAAAATTACAAAAAAGGAGAGTCTCAGGATAGTTTTGACAAACAATTTATAAGAGATTATCTTCTTTCAATTAACTTTAATAAGCAGCCGCCCCCACCTGACCTTCCCCAGGAAATTATTAAAATGACAAGTCAGAAATATCTGGAAGCACTTAACTTGCTTACAGGACTAACAGTAAATTGATGAGTCCGGTTCGTGTTAAAATGAACGATAAAAGAGATTTGTTAATCAAGTGGGATGACAAATCTGAAACATCTATTCCCATTTCATTACTTCGTAAAAACTGTCCTTGTGCTACTTGCGTTGCAGAAAGAGATAAGCAAGGTAAATTTTATATTCCGCTGTTAGAGCCAAATCAAATTATAATTTCGGAAATCAAAATTGTCGGAAATTATGCACTAAGTATTAAATGGGGGGATGGACATAATACAGGTATATACGAATACACCTTCTTGAAAAATTTCTCAATAAAATAATTTTGGGATATGATTTTACCAAATCAACTCACCGTTCTCAGAATTATTCTAACTCCTATCTTTTTATTTTTCTTTCTATACGAAAATCAAGTGTTAAAAGAAATTTCACTTATTGTATTTTTAGTTGCTGCTTTAACTGATTGGTATGACGGCTGGCTTGCGAGAAAATTTAATTATATCACAAGCTGGGGAAAATTTTGGGATCCTTTAGCCGATAAAATTCTGACCTCATCTGCATTCTTCGGTTTTGCTATGGTTGGGTTAATTGCAAACTGGATGGTATGGATCATTATTCTCAGAGATTTACTAATCACTTTATTGCGTGTTTATAGTGACTATCGCGGCTTCTCTTTTCGAACTTCAGTGTACGCTAAAATTAAAACTGTTCTTCAAATGATATTTCTTTATTACTTATTAATATTTTTTGTCCTGAGTAAAAATGATTGGTTTCAAGCAAACTTTAGCAATGTCATTTCATTGTTGCTTGATGAAGACTTATTATTTTTTCTATCATTATTTATTACTGCGATTACTTTTTTTACTGGGCTTCAATATATTTTTGCAAATAAAAATTTAATCAAAAAACTATTTCAAATTGAAAATTAATTTTATTGAAAATTTTTTAGGCTCAGGTTTCTATACTGGGTACATACCGATTGCTTCAGGAAGTTTCGCAAGTCTCGTGGCACTGCTAATCTATTTTATACCTGGATTCGAAAATCCATTCATTCATATTCCATTAATCCTAATATTTACAATTTACGGCATATTTATTGGCAATAAATTTGACATAAAATTTGGA
>DAOLIQ010000114.1:0-7955 GCA_035328465.1 Ignavibacteriaceae bacterium
ACACAATTGATGTTGAAATAACTTCACCGACAGAATTTTCTCTTGAGCAGAATTACCCAAATCCATTTAATCCTTCTACCAATATTAAATATACAATTGGCAGCAGGCAATTCGTATCACTTAAAATATTCAATTCACTTGGCGAAGAAATAGAAACTTTGGTAAATGAAATTCAGGATGCAGGAGTTCATTCTAAATTATACATTCTAAATTCTACATTGCCCAGCGGTGTGTATTATTATCAACTTAATGCCGGAGGACAAGCACTTACCCGCAAGATGATTTTGATAAAATAGCGACAAATGTCGTAATAGTAAGTAATATTGTGAAAATAAAGATGGCATCCCTCCCCGGAGAGGTGCCATCTTTTCCAATTAGTTTCCGCCAAATGAAAATGGGTAAATGAAAGACACTCTCGGTTCAATTCTCTTCTGCGGTTCATAAGTAATTATATTATCATCTGTATCTCGTATAGGTGCAAACGTCCAGCTATAAACCATTGATACTATTAAATATGGCATCGGTTTGTAGCCAAGTTCAAAAAATAAATAAGAACGGTCATCGAGTTTGAAAAGATCAGCTTCATCAATAATATTTATTTTGTCATACCCCGCCCTTGCAACAACCGGTGCATCTTCGGGAGCGACTTCAGTCCACAAATGTAATATGCCGCTTGTCGGGTAATCATCTAATCGCTGGTAGCTTCCAAGAATGTTAAACATTCCAATCACATCCACCCCAAGCTCACCGTAGAATCCATTACTTTGATTTCCTGCAGCGAGTAATTGCCCCGCTTTGCTGATAACAGTTCCGTTGTCAGCAAGATTAAATCTCTCAATCTCATAAAACGAATTGAAGTAAGACGGAAGGTAGTGATCGCCATTAAACCTTCTCTCTAATTTTGCGACAAGATTTACTAATCCTAATCCATTCAGTTCTAAAATAGCACCTGCGGCTGATCCGCTTCCAAAATTAATAATCTTAGCAAAGTCGTAATAAAGAGTAAGATCAGTCAGCGGTGTTCTAATCAAAGGCAGCCCTAAATCAAACCCAACAATACTGATTGCGCCTTCATCAGTTTGATTAACAACTTCATTGGTGGTGGTATTGTATAATCCTGAAGTTACTCCTGCCCGTTCGTGAAAATCACTTGAAAAAGTAACACCCGTTTCAAGTCCTCCAATAATTGGCATATCACCAATCGAAGTGTATTGGAGGGGGCGAACGTAACCTCGAACACCAACTACACCGGCTTCGCCAAATTTACTGTAAATAGATTCGAAACCAAACTTTCCAAGATCGGCATCAAGCACAAGTCCGATTTTTCTTGCATCAAATGTGGGACTGTTGTTGTACTGCATCATAATGCTGCCGTGTCCAAGGGTGTAGTAATCGAGTGCACCAAGTTTAATAAAAAGCGGTTCGTGTTTGGTGCCGTAGCGAACATATCTGATTAAACTGAGATAATCAGAAAACTCATTATAGTTTTCTTTGCGAAGGTTTCCATTTTGATCGATATCAAAATTCAGATCGAAACCAACGCCCCAATTTAGAAATGAAATTTCGGGACGAAAGTTCAACCTATAATATAAATCTCCATCTATATAATTCAAGCCAAGCCCGCCTGTAAGCATTCCTTCATTGGGCTGAGGATATTGGTTGAATTGAGCGTTTACAGAAATACTCAAAAAAACTAAAAGTGGAAGAAGAAATTTTTTCATTTTATTCTTTTCTATTTGTTATTGAATGTTTATTTATCGAACTACTGCAATTTTTTGAGTGGTTGTTTCAATCTTTTCATCTTTTTTCATGATGACTTTGTAAAAATAAACTCCATTGGCAATTAAATCACCATCCTCATCACGACCGTCCCAGTAAATGCGGTTGAAATCAAAATTTAATTCAGATGGTGATTTAGAAAATTCCTTAATGAGTCTTCCTGCAACAGTAAATATTTTAATTTTAAACTCATCCGGTATTTGTGTCAGCTTGAAAGTAAAATAAGTTTCATCTGCAAAAGGGTTTGGGTAATTATAAACGTATAAAAGTTTAGCATCTGAGGAAACGTGGAAATGAACTTCGCTTGAAGCTGAATCGGAAAAATTACCATTTAAATCTTTTGCAGCAATCCGCAGTAAATATTCACCATCACTTAATTTTGGATTGTATTCGGCAATAAACTTGGGATTGGAGGAATTTGTAGTGTAATTAAGAACAGAGGAATTACCGTTATAATAAATGGGGATTTCATTTAAATAAATTTTTAACGAAGTTGTATCGGTAATTGGCAGAGGTGAATCGTCGCTTAAAGCAATTTTAATTTTGGGTTCACTTGATACAAAGTCGCCATTAAACACTTCTATGTCATCAAATGTTATTTTAATATCGGGAGGGACAATATCATTTTTAAAATAAAGTGTTTTGGTAAAGAAATTATTGTCCTCGAAATATTCTTCAACATTCTGATCCGGATCAATAGAAATTACAAACCTTTTTTGTGTGTCGGACGCGGCTGTTTGATAATTTACAGTAAACTTCCTTCTGCTATTTGCAGAAAGAGAGTTGATCAATTCGTCTTTAATTATAGCAACAGAATTATCTTCATTTACTAATTCAACTTTCACATTAAAATTTTCCGCATCAGCATCTCCGGCATTATAAATCCAAAAATTTAATTCTGCTGAACCTCCTGCCAGAATACTATCTTCCACAAGTGAAGTAACTTGAAAATTTGTTCCCAATTCCGGCAACCCCGTATAGTTAATTCCAAGCGAATTAATTTCTGGTGAAATGCCCTCGGTTGTGCCGGTAAATTCTGATTTAATTTTTATTTTAGGATAAGTTTTTGAATCTATAAAACTTAAATCAGCCGAACCGCCACTTAGATTTAATACCGCAAGTGAATCCGAAATTCCTGTACTATCAATACCAAAAACTGAATAGACAATATTTCCACCTTGAATGTTTTGATCTACAGTAATATTCTGCCAATTAGTTGAAGGACCAAGATCTGCTGTCTCGAATGTTCCATTGGTTTTTTGGACTACAAAATTGGAGTCAATAAAAATTAAACCATCATACCTGCCGTGCACAACTTCCAAAACATCCCCGGGCGCTGCACCTTTTTTCCCTATCAGTGCCCAAGAACCGCGAAAAACAAGGCTGTCAATTTTTGTGCTGCCCAGGGTTTTAATTGCTGTCTTTAGCGCACTTGTAATGTTATTTGCAGCATCATCAGAAACACCCATTGCTACAACTTTTCCTTCGGGGATGGAATTAATTAAATCAACAAGCAATTGCATATTGGGCAAATTATTAAATAAATTATAGTAAGCCGAAGTATCGACATCAAGTGTTATCTCGTCGAATACAACTATCCCCATCCCCGCAAAAAAAGTATTCGAGAGTAAGTTAATTCCATTTTTTGCAATTACACAAGTTGCCCCAGCCTCAAACCCAGCGGAAGTGACCGATATATTATCTACCCCGGGAGCGATGCTAAGCTTTGAATTTGAAAAACTTAGATCATTTAAAGATTGATAATTAAACGAAGCAGAATCTATTAACAGAAAGTCATTATCGCCAGAGTTGAAAAAGGAAACCGTATTCGAATATACAGAATTCGGATCATCCAATTTGTAACGGATAAAATATCTTTTATTCTGAAGTAATTGTGATAAATCTATTTCAGTTAAAAAAGAATCTGCGGGAATGGTGAACTCCTGATTAGTTCTGAAATCTTCAAATTCTGAAATCTGATATTGAAGTTTAAAATCAGCAGCTTCCAAAACTGAAGGATTCAAAATTTGAAGAGAAGTGATAGCTGAGTTTTCAATTCTATGTTTGAGCAAATCCCTCAAAGCAGATGAGTAGATATAAAAATTAAAACTTACTGAATTATCATCTTCATAAATTTCTTCTATCTCATTTGAAGAATCCAGGTTTATATTTAAGGAATGTTGTCCAGCTAAATTTTTTGTTTTCACCCAGATTTTTAAAGTATCTTGAAATGGGGGTAGAACTTTGTGTCCGGTAAATTCTTCAACTAAATTGCCTAATGCAAAATGCTGAATCGAATAATTAAAATCCGATGTGTCTTCAGTTCCAAAATTATTTACGACAATATTGATTAGGGTTGAATCACTATAGTCATTTACAAATTGGTTTGTCAACAATACATCCGAATTAGAAATCTTTAGATTAGGTTGACCCGGAACTTTTATTCTAATAGTCGGATCACCAATAAGACAATTTGTTGATGCAAAAATCTTGTAGACTGTTGAGGTTCCAATTTCTTCAAACATTTTTAATTTGGAAGTTAGATGTGCATCACCTACTTCATTGTTTACTGAAGACAAAATAGTTTCATAAAATAATATCGGCACTGATAAAGAAGTGGAGGTAAAACCAAGTGAGGAATTTCCAATATAACCGATAGCCTGTCCATCGTTTGTAAGACAAAACCTTTCCCCGAAAGCTATGATATCAGGTTCAGCAAATTTATTGGTGGAGCAGCCAAAATCTGTGATCAACGGTGTTCGACCAACAGTATTTTTCAATTGAATCGTTTCACTTATGCTGTTATCCCAGGTCGCTGTACCGCTATGCCCCAAGTAAGAAATAAAAACACCCCCCTGATCAATTGCATTTGTAAATTGTTCGGGAGTATATGGACCGAAATCGCTCTGTGGATTAGTTGTTTTGTAAAAATGAGTGTATGATCCGGAAAGCGGCGGCGGCTGTACAAAATTATTGATGACCTGATCATTTGTATTTTTTAGTTGGGCAATCTCATCCGGAAAATCAGACCTTCCACCGGTAAAAAATAAATAATGCTTGTTCCACTCGTCAAATTTTGAATTGAAATTAGTTTGAACTTTGGTCAAATAGTAATCAAGTTCTTCGCTGGTATTGACCGGTATTCTACCAACCATTAATTGCGGGAGAGGGTAAATTTGATCATCCCAAATTACAAACCAGTTATCGCTTACAGGGCTTCCAAATGAAGGGACATAATTTCCCCCGCCAATTACTCCGTCAGATTTAAAACGATATAGTTTATAATCATAGTCGGCATCGCCGATTAAAGTCAAATAGGCTGGCTTAGGTTCTACTCGTCGTTCATAAGTATCTATCAGAAATGATCTAATTGATTCGGGGGTGGAATATCCAAATCCAAATTCGTCATAAATATCCTGAACAAGATACAAGTTTGTGGTAAGATCATACATCGAAGCAATTTCGCTAACGTAATTTTGAGCGCTCGATAAAAATTTCTGGTGTGTAATTGCTATGTAGTCTGCTTGTGAAGAAATGGATCTCAGATTAATGAATTGCTTTTTATAATAAAAAACAGGCTTGCTTGTTTTTGATGTTGAAACGATGATATATTTATCTCCCGAGTGAACTGTATCGGTAAACAAAATTTGATTCGAAGTTAAAAGATAATTTTCAATCTTTTTTAAGAATGGTTCTACTTTATAAATCTCGAAACTGCTGGACAAAGCATTCTGAATTTTCACAACTTTTAAACCAGAAGTAACATCATCAGTTAGAGTGAATAATAGTTGATCATCATTTAGCTTTAAGGTGCGAGGGTATTCAACATCGTACCAATCTACTGCAAGAAAATTTACAGTGGTGCTATTAGAATAATTTTTAACATTCAATACGTTAGGATTCGTTTGAAATAAATTTGTATTTAATGAACCGCTGAGAATAACCTGATCATTCCTGTTCACAGATTGAGAATCTAAAAGTACACCATTTACTTTTAATATTACTTGATGAGCATCGTCAACTATTTCTGAACCGCCGCTTACAGCTTTATAATAAAACTTTGCATTTTTTTTCGGAACAACGTCAAACGCATCAAAGTTGTAATTTCGCGATGTATTGCTGTATAACCATTCGCTTTGATGATAATACCAGGTTTTGTTTTTCAGCCAGCCGGGTGTTTGGTTTCTAAATTCATCAACATCAGCAGAGAATAATATCTTGTTGCTTTCTGTATGTTCAAAATAATTGTAGTAATCAAGAGTATCTGTTAATCCGGCAGTAAACGAATTTTGGATTGGTGCTCTAAGGCCGTCTTCAAACCCCCAGGTCAAGAAATAAAATGTCGTATCTGTATATCGGTTTAGATATTCATGGTAATCAGCCGAAGGCGAATTAATAATTCGATAAGAAGAATCTGAATAATTCATTGTGCCAAAAAATTGAATATAATCTGCATCATCAAATACTTCATCTTCCTGACCAAAAACTATAATTGGTATTTCCTTACCCGATTCAATCAGCCGAAAAGTTTTTGGGTTAATTGATATTGTGCTAACCCCAAATGTTTCTAAATCTGATTTTGTAATTCTGAAAATTCCATCCGAAGCAGTTCCAATTTTTAGATATTCTGCCGAATAATTTATCCAATCCCCTGTAACATCATTTGGTGAAAATTTATGTTGTGATTTAAATTGGTCAGCGATTTCATAATTAAGAAATGCTTTATTAAATATATCTCTGTTTATGTCTTTGGAAGAATTAATATTTTCTGCTAAAGAAATCGGGTAATTACTTCCTAGTAAAACACTCAACTTCAAACTTTTAATTCTGTTTATTTGATTAGAAGCAACATCGAAAGTGTGTGTATAAATTCTTACTTGCACACAATAATTATCCCGATACCAGCCGTATCCGATAATCTCAAGCGGAGAATTTTTTTGCGGTTCAATTACGGCATTTGAAAAGCTAACTTCTTCATAAACGAACGTTGAATCATTTAAAGATTTCAATTTTGGCTGCAAGGAAGGTATAACCGATTTAATAATCTCATTCTGCTGATCCGAGATTATTATTTCAGGCTTCGAATCAGGCGGAATGGAAATTAAAAATGTTTTTGAAGGAAGTTTGAATTTACCTGTTTGAGAAGCATCAGTAAAATCGAAATAATCTCTAACTGTAACGAAACCAGACTGTTTATCCTTATGAGCTGTTTCATCAAAATTTAAATTTATTTCAAACCCGTTGGGTAAAACATTTAGCTTATTTTGTGGAAAGAGGTTAGTCGAAAGAAAAACTGCACAGGCTGTATAAAAAAATAAAAGTGTTTTCATTACAATCATCCGAATTTATTCAATGTCAATTTAAATCTAATTACTCTTAAAATAAATAGAGGAATTCCGATTAGGTATCTTTTCCAAAGGCGTTTGGGCTCTTGGAATAGTCTATAAATCCACTCAATTCCTTTATCTCGAAAACGAACTGGAATTCTCCGAACTGTTCCAAAATAAAATTCGAAAAAATTCCCTACACAAATGAATAAGGAAGCATCAACCATGGCACAGATTCTGGCAGCAATTATTTCCTGCTTTGGAACACCCATTCCTACTATTATCACTTCTGGTTCAAAATTCTTAATGGAATTGATAATTCTTTCAATATCATTTTCTGTAAAAAAACCCGAACAGTATCCAACATAATTTTTATTTGAATGAAACCTTTCACTTATTTTGCTTTCTTCAAAATTTCCACCCAAAATATAGAATCTTTTTTTTTCATCAATCAATCTATTCATTATTTTTTCGTTCAAATCAGTAGCATTGAATCGTTGATACTTTTTTCCCAAGGTAAACCTTATTGCTAATTTAATGCCGATTCCATCAGCATAAACTTGAAATTGATTTTCAATAAGATCTTTATAATTTTTATCCGATGAATAGATGTTATAACAGTGTTGATTGAAGTAAGTAATTAATAATTTCTGTCGATACTTAATTGAAAAATTAATTAAAGACAGGATTTCGTTTTCCTCCAAAATTAGTTTATCAAATATATCACTGGTCATATTTACTGACTATTGTTCAATAAAAGTTTACGTATTGAGTTAAAATTTCTTTGTACTTTATTCAAATTTTTTATTTTATAATAAAAATATTCAAATCTTAATTTGATTCTATTAT
>DAOLIQ010000115.1:0-7948 GCA_035328465.1 Ignavibacteriaceae bacterium
CATAAGTTCCTGCGGGTTTTTCTTCATTAACGAGTGCTGCAACTTCATTTCCCAAAACATCATAAACTTTTATGGTTACAAAATTTGAAGTTGGTATTGAATACTTAATCGTTGTTGATGGATTAAATGGATTTGGAAAGTTTTGTTGCAGTTCAAATTCATTAACCTTTAGTTGGCTCCCTTCAACAATCGTAATTGATCTCGAGAACACAGAGTCTGCCCACATTAATAATGATGGAACTAATGTTGAGTTAAAATCATGACCGAGTAAATGTTCACCATAATTATGAGAAATACCCCAAGCATTCAATGTATCACTAAACTGTTTACTAGCTCTGTAATTTCCTGCATAGGGTTCATTTGAACCTACCCGAATATAGATTTTCATAGAATCTGCTGGCTGATTATTCCCAAGAAAATAATCTCGTGCAAGAGACCTCGGATTATCCAACAACCACTTTGTAAATACCGAATCAACAACCTGACCAGTACCTTCCTGCAAAGGAAATTGAACATTGTATAATACAGTTGTATCAGGTGAAAAAATACTGGCATTCGCCCATATACCCCAAGTGTACAGTTGATTAGAGTTTGGAGGAGAATAAATATAATCAGGATTCTCAATGTTGGCTTGCTCAAACCAATCATTGAAATAATCAAATTCGAGACCTCCACTAAAAGAAGCAAAACCAGAGAAAAGGTTAGGATATGCTAACGCTAATCGGGCACTACCCCCACCACCCATTGAGAAACCACCGATTAACCAATAGAGTCTATCGTGCCGATTAAGTGAATCATTCTTTACAGGGTATTCTTGTGAAACCCAGTCAACTAAATCCTGTACTATATAGTCACCATATCTACCATTTGCTTCTGAGTTCCAATATCCACTTGCAGTGTATATACCACCACTTCCATCTGGAACAACTATAAGCATAGGATTTATTGTACCACTATTTAATAGGTTTGACATCACTGAGTTAAAATAATTGTACTCAGCCGGCTGATTTCCCCAGCCCGGTAGGAAAATAAATACAGGACAAGGAGATTCAGTTGATATAGACGTAGGTTTATGAACAATAACAGTTCTCGATTGGTTTAAACTTGGACTATAAAATTGACGTACTTCAGTTATTACTTGTGCTGAAACAGCTTCAACGATAGTAATAAATGCGACTATTACTAACTTACTTAACATTCAAAACTCTCCTTTAACTTATTTTAGAAGAATTAATTTTTTAGTTTCTGTAAACTTTCCTGCCTGCAAAGTGTAGAAGTATATTCCTGATGCAAGGTTGCTCGGATTAAAATTAACTTCATAATTTCCAACTGGTTTTTCTTCGTTCACCAAAGTTGCTACTTCTTTTCCAAGAACGTCATACACTTTTAGATTTACGAATGAAGCATTTGGAACCTGGAATCGAATTGCTGTAGACGGATTAAACGGGTTAGGATAGTTTTGTTCCAGTACAAAACCTGTAGGAATCTCGTTACTCTGATCTGCAACAGCAGTAATCAATTCCGAAAGAGGACGTCGCCAGAGTCCACTTCCTGAAATGGCAGCGAACAAGTTTGTCTCACTCACTACCATTGAAACGACATTTGCATTCGTTAATCCTTTATTGGCCTCTGTCCAAATTGTCCCGTAGTTGGTGGAAAGATATGTACCAGAACCGCCAGTACCCGCGAAGATATCTGCCCCGCTGACTGCAAAACATAGGACTTGTATATTGGCTGGTAAACCTGTATTTGCTTCATTCCAGCTTAGACCATTGTCGGTAGAAAGATAGACTCCTCCGCCCTCGGTCCCGGCAAAGGTATTCGTGCCTATCACACCAAGAGCGATAACATCACCCCCGCCATAGGTAGTATCCCGTATCCAGGTTGTACCGTTATCGGAGGATTGAGCAATATAGCCTTGTAGTCCACCATGAGTGCCTGCAAAGATATTTGAATCACTGATGATTAAGGAAGAAACCCACCTGTACATTAAAGTTAAATAAACTATCTCCCAGCTTGTTCCGTTGTTTGTGGAACGATATACTTCCCCGCCACCGTTAGGATCATAAGTTCCAGCGAAAAAATTTGAATCTTTTATTGCAATACATTTTAATTCAGTAGAAATAGGAGCGGCAGCTTGCCAGCTTGAACCGCTATTTGTTGAATAATAAATTCCACCCTCTGTCATCGCAAGAACATTTAAACCGCTAATAACAATTGACCTTACAGCAACACTACCTCCCAATCCGTTATTTGCCGCTTGCCAGCTCGTTCCATCATCAGTGGAGAGATAGACTCCACCACCCTCAGTCCCAGCAAAAAGGTTCTTGCCTCCTACTCCATTAGGTCCGTCAGCAAGACAATTAACGGTACCGCTGTATGGAAAATTGGTTTGCACCCATTGTGCGTTTAATGAGGAATAAAATAATGTGCAACTAATTACAATTAAATAATAAATGTTTTTCATAATTATATCCAATATTTTTTAATTTAGGCGAGTCTGAGACTCGCCTATAATATTTAATTAAATAAGATGTTACTTTAAAAACAGCATCTTCTTAGTTTCAATGAAGGTACCTGCCTGAAGTTTATACAGATATACTCCACTAGATAGATTCGCTGCTTTGAAATTCACTTCATAACTTCCTGTGGCTTTCTCTTCGTTCACTAATGTTGCAACTTCTTTTCCGAGAACGTCATACACTTTTAGATTTACGAATGAAGCATTTGGAACCTGGAATTTAATAGTGGTTGAAGGATTAAACGGATTAGGATAATTCTGCGATAAAGTAAATTGTTCAGGAATAATTTCCTCCTGGTGATCTTCAATTCCTGTAGTTATAGATATAATATATTTATCAGCGAGATAATTTTCAACTGCTAATATTTCAGAATCAGTAAGCAGTGTATCATAGACAATCGCCTCCGCGAAGTCACAGTGCGCTGTAAGCAAGAATCCGAAGGGGCTATTGTCAGCTCCTCCGATTCCTCCACCGGTGCCCATAGGAACGGAGATGGGGATGTCAGTACCTCCATCGGGTGTCATTGCTGCGTTACTCCCATTCCATCTCAGTGTTGTGTTGTAGATTGTTTGATTTGTTACAATGCTTATGATTCTCCATTCACCATATGCAGCGATGTTGGTTGCCGTAGCTCGCACCCCACCGGAAGGCCCGCCAATATTTATTCGATCCGAAATCCTGTCTAAACCCCCGAATAATACAAAATACCCTTCTCCAGTAGGTGCACCAAAGGCCATGACATGGTCTGAATGGTCTTGACCTGGAACAGGAGCGTTGTTCTTGACAACCATGAAAAGAGTGAATTGAGACATCGGAGTTGTACCTGTAAATCCCAACTTATCGTCAATGCCATCAAATCGCAATATAGGTTTTTGATTCAATACACTATCTACAAACAATGGCTGTCGTGAAGTATTCGCCTGAATAGCATCATTTCCTTTACCACTCTGGTCGTGCCATCTGCTCACCTTTCCATTGAGTGTGTCGACGCCCGCATCAGATTTTAGCCACATTTGAAGACCGGCGACAGGTATCTGCGCCATTGTTGCAAGGGACATGAGTGCAGTTAACAATAAAACCAGAAAGAATGTGAAGCTTTTCATAGAACTCCTTTAATTGTGAAAAATATTAATTTGAATTATGGTTGTAAATAAACAAAATCGGAGGGGGGACTACATAACAGTAATGTTCCCTTTACTTGCACTATTGTTCCATTTATAAAAAACAGGGGGTTATTTGAGTTTCAGAGGACAGATACAGATAGACAACGATGAAAATTGTTACCTTTTTATATCGCTTGGCGGGTAACCAAATTCTTCTTTGAAGCATCTGGTAAAGTATGCCGGACTTGAAAATCCGAGAGAATATGCTATTTCAGAAATATTTCCGGTCTTCTCTTCAATCATCTTTTTTGCTTTCGACAGCTTTACTGTTCTGACATATAAGGTTGCCGATTTTCCGGTTAGGGCCTTTAATTTTCTATGCAATTGAGTTCTACTCATTGCCACTTCACCGCAGAATTCTTCAATATTAAATTCTTCCTCGGAAATGTGTTCCTCAATTACTTCTCCAACTTTAATCATAAATTTCTCATCTAAACTTGTTCCCTTTTTGCCATTAGGCCTTAATATATATTCCAGCTTACTGTACTTTGCCTGCAATTTCCTTCTGATTTTAATCAGGTTTTCAATTCTTGCCCGCAACTCTCTGACATCAAAAGGTTTGGTCAGGTAATCATCGGCTCCTGTTTCTAATCCTTCTATTTTATTTTCCTGTCCTGATCTTGCAGTTAATAAAATAATAGGGATGTGGCTGGTCTTCTCATCATTCTTTAAAATTCTAACTAATTCATTTCCGTCCATCTTAGGCATCATCATATCACTGATAATAAGATCGGGAATTATCTTTTCTGCTTTCCGAACTCCTTGTTCTCCATTTACAGCTTCTTCAACTTGATAACTTTTATCGAGCGATTCTTTAATATATTCTCTCATATCATAATTATCTTCAACCACCAGGATTATTGTTTTCTCTTCCAACTGAGTTTTTATCTCTCCATCATTATTACCTATCATCGGATCTGTCCCGGTTTTACTAAACGAAGATGTGTAAACTTCCTGCTCAGCAGGAAGAATTGATGCTTCTGGTTTTTCCGTTTTAATTATCTCATCATCATTTAAATGATTTTTGCCTACAGGAAGGCTGACTGTAAATTCAGACCATTCCCCTTGTTTACTTTCAACACTGATAATACCGTGATGCAATTCAACTAATTCTTTTGTCAAAGCTAATCCAATTCCTGTGCCTTCGTGCTCTTTTGTAAATGAACTATCTACCTGATAAAAACGATCAAACAATTTTGGTATTTCTTCCTGCGGAATTCCAATTCCTGTATCTTTTATTTTTATTTCCACTGAACCCCATTTTAATTCCCCCTTTAACAAAGGGGGATTTGATTTTACCGAAACTGTAACCGTTCCTTCCTCCGGAGTAAACTTGAATGCATTTGATAAGAGGTTTGTAAGTATTTTCATCATTTTTTCTCTGTCAAAGTACAATTCTATAAAATCTTTTTCAGGCAGAAGTTTTAGCGTGATATCCTTTGATTCCGCCAATGACTCAAATGATAAAGCAACTCCTTTTACAAATGAAACAATGTTCCCTTTCGAAGCTTCAAGTTTTAGTTTTCCGGATTCCAGTTTTGAAAGATCAAGCAATTGATTAATAAGCTGCAGTAAGCGCCTTGAATTTCTCTTAATTATATTTGCTTCTTTTTTAATATCATCTGAAGTATCTGAAATAATTTTCTCTGCGGGTCCGAGTATTAAAGTAAGTGGTGTTCTGAATTCATGTGAAATATTTGCAAAGAACCTGGATTTTATTTTCTCTGTTTCTTCTTTTTCTATCAATACAGCTTTATCAACTTTAACCTGGTTCTTATAAGATATTCTGTTCATCTCATAACGTCTTATTCCATACAGAGTAAAAATGAAAAGACTGGTGTATGATAAATAAGCCCACCAAGTTTTCCAGAAGGGCGGTGAAATAATTATTGTTATTGATGTTCCTGCTTCATTCCAAACACCATCGTTGTTCGATCCTTTAACTCTGAATATATATTCCCCGGGATTTAGGTTTGGATATGAAGCAAATCTCCTTGTGCCTGAATAAACCCAGTCCTTATCTATTCCTTCCATCTTGTAAACGTACTGATTCCTTTCAGGGCTTATATAACTTAAAGAAGAAAATTCAAATGAGATAAAATTTTCATCGTAAGATAATTGTATTTCTTTCCCAAATGGAAAAGGTTTTTCAAACTTTAGAAATGAAGTGATAACTACCGGAGGAATAAATGTATTGCCTAGTAAGCTGTCCGGATAAAACCGGGTGATGACCTGATTGCTGATAAATGAAGGTGAGATAAAATACAACTCCCCATTCCGCATTTTGAACCCAAAACCTTTTATATCATCATACTCTTTAAATTGGTTGGTAATTGGATTATACTTGATAGTTCCTTTAACTGTACTCATCCACAAATTACCACTAACATCTTCAATTATATTATAGATATCCTTTGGAAATCCATCCTTTTCCCTTAAACGAATGAACTTTTTATTAACAGTTTCAAACTTATTTAAATTTTGATTAGCTATAATCCACAATGTTCCTCTTTTGTCCTCACAAATCCTGGTAACACGATTGCCGCTAATACTCAAAGGATCACTTATATCATAAGAGAACGTTTTAAAAGTTTTCTTCACTGGATCATATTCAATCAAACCGCTTTCACGGGTTCCAATCCATAACAATCCGTTTTTATCTTCGTGAATTGATTCAATCCAACTATAGTCCTTTGCAATTTGTTCAACCTTTCTTGTAGTAGGATTTAATTTTAAGATTTTACCACTGGTAGTTCCTAACCAAAGTCCACCATCATTACTATTACACATAGTTGAAACAGTTTCATAAAAAGCTTTTCCACTTGAATCAAAGAATTGATTTATTTTTTCATCTTTGTTGTTTTTATAAAAAAGATTTCCAGCCAACGTACTTATCCACAGAGTTCCAGTCTTGTCCACTAAAAGAAGAGGTATTTCTTCATTAATTGCAGCGTGTTCAAATAACTCTGTTCTGGGATTAAACCTTAAAAGTCCTTTATCCATGCCGATCCATATTATGCTATCTAAGTCTTCAACAATAGTTTCGATACTTGCAGGTGGGAGCTTATCAAGTTTTCCCATATTGGATGAATATTGTCTAAAGGAATTATTTGGTTGGTTAAATTTATTTACACCTCCTCCGTAGGTTGAAATCCAAATAGTTCCTGACCGATCAAGGAGAATTCTCCCAACATCATTACTACTTAAACTATGTGGTTCCTGTTCATTATAAGTATTATGAGAAAATTTTTTTGATTTCTTATCAAAGATATCAAGACCAGCTTTAGTGCTAATCCATAAAAATCCGGAGTTATCTTCACAAATAGACAAGACGGTATTGTTGGCAAGACTATTAAGATTTTTAGGATCATTTTTATAAAGAGTGAATGTCTCATCTTGTTTGTTAAACGCTACTACACCGCCGGTTGTGCCAAGCCAAATAATTTCTTCACTATCTTCAAGTATTGAGAGCACCCAGTAAGGGCGTCCATCCCAATTTGAATATTCTTTTAAACTATGGTTGACCCAATAGTGATTAAATTTTTTTGTGGTTTGATCAACTTTATTAAGCCCATTGCCTGTAGCAAACCAAAGTGATCCGGCTCTATCTTCATATATAGCATTTATATTGTTGCTACTAAGACTATTCGAATCAGTACTATCTTGCTTTATCCAGGTAAAAGTTTCTGTTGACTTATTAAAAATATATAATCCAAAGCCAGTGCCTATCCAAAGCGTACCATCTCTATCTTCATGCAAAGCCATAACATGCTGGCTCCAGTCAGTTAATGGTCTCTCTGAATTCAAAATGTAATGAGTGAATTTTCCTGTTGAAGGATTAAATTTATCGAGTCCGCGTGAGTGTCCAACCCAAATATTTCCTTCATTATCATCACAAATCGCCTCAACAATAGCATTAGCAATACTTGTTGTATCTCCCTCCTGATGAGTATAAGAAATTATAGAATATCCATCATACCTTGCAATCCCATGGAAAGTACCGAACCACAAATAACCTATTCGGTCTTGAAAAAGGCAGGGAACAACTGGTGATGGTAAACCTTTATCAACATTAAAGTGTTCGAAACTTACCTCAGAATTTTGTGAATATGTTTGGCATGAAAGGGAAAGAATAGTGGTTAGAAAAAAAACACAAAATCGAATCGAGCGTAGATATCTATTACAAAAAAGTAAGGGGGGTTGCAATGCTCTATTTATTCGAACTAAATACATCAAAGTTTTTTAATTGATTATTGTCTAATC
>DAOLIQ010000116.1:0-7918 GCA_035328465.1 Ignavibacteriaceae bacterium
GCAATGGGACACTGATCTTTATGATTGGTTATGATTTTGTATGATTGATGAATTGTTTAATTGGTGGTTTTAATTTTTCTTTATTCATTTTTAATTGTTAATTAAAAAGGCAGCCTCCGTTAGCTAACAGATATGGCTGCCTTTTATGTTTGGAATAATTTATACTAAAATTTATTTCAGATAAATCATCTTGTTTACCTTTCTATAATTTTCTCCGCCGTTAACTGCAATTGCTTCAACGGTGTAATAGTATATTCCGGAAGGTAAACCGGATGCATCGAACTGAACTTGATATGTGCCGGTCTCTTTTGATTCGTTTACCACCTCCCTTATATTTCTTCCAAGCTCATCAAAAATGGTCAGCTTTACTTTACCCTGAAAAGGAACAGAGTACTGAATTGTTGTGGTTGGATTAAAAGGATTCGGATAGTTAGCCGTCTGATCAACAAAGGTAGGCGCCTCATCCAAACTGTTGTCATCTAACGCAAGCTCGCTGGTGAGACTTGCTGATGTTTTGCTGTAGATTTTAATATCGCTATGCCAAACAGTTGAAGGATTTACTCCGACATTCAAAGTGTAGGTGTAACTGCCCATTGGTTTGGCGGAAATATCTGCGTGCTTTACTCGTGAAAAAGTCTGTCCCGCATTCAGAGTGATATTTTTATTTAATATTTGTTTGGTTCTTCCGTTAGGGGATTTCTGAGTTATCCAAATATCGTAAGTCTGTGCAGCGGATTCGTTATTTGTCGTGGAGTAATTGATATCAAATATTCCATTACCCGAGGTGGGTGTAAGCGTAAGGCTTGCCGTAACGTTATTCGTTGCCATGATTCCGTGAGGTCCCGGTCCGCTTGGGGTAGTCTCGTGACAAACGGTACATTCTTTAAGTGTTCCCGCATATCCCTGCAAAGTTATGTTTTGTAAATTGTCGTTCGCCTGAATGGTGGGGAGAATTGCGTGCGGACTGCCGTGACAGGCAGAGCAGTTTAATCCGCCGTGACCTTGAGACTCACGAAACAATTTGCCGGGTTCTTCAGCATAATTACTTCCATGACACAAAGGATTACCGCAGCTTGGTTCGTCAAGCCAGGGTCTTCTACCGTTGCTTATTGATGAAGCAACTTCACCCATTGTTCCATGACAATTCTGACAGGTCATCGGGTTTACCGGATCTTTTCCCATTACATCTCTCAAGCACTGAGTGTTTTCGCCGGGGTGACATTTGTAGCAAGTGGATATTTCATTTTGTGGAAGCATGTTTTTATGCTTGTCGTGAATGACTTCAGAAAATATACCTGCTTCGGGATCGCCGGTTGTACCTAGTGCGTTATCTGCGTGGCAATTTGCACAAAGATTAGGACCGTTTTTATTAAAGCCCGGTTCATTTTCATGCTCATCAAGAATATCCTGCTGTGAACTGTGGCAGCCTGATGAAACGCAACCAATCTCATTACTTACTGGAATAACCACGTCTGTTGTGGCAAGTATCGTATTGCTTCCCACCGCCTTTGCCACAAGATGAATTAACTGGTATGGATTTTCAGTCAGAAGATTATCATCTGTGTAAGGCGTGATAGGAATTCCTGTAGCAACGAAGAAGTTTCCGCTTGGCAGGAGCGAGCCAGTCAATCCATTTCCGGTTAGTCCGATATTTAATGGAAGGGGAGTGGGAAGATTAAACAACTGCTGGGCGTAATCCCAGAAATTAGTTTTGCCAACTGAGTAGCTGTTTCCGGGAATTGAATACTCGATTGTATAACCCGTAGTAACCACTTGAGGATCGCCCGTAGGTGATTTCAAGATCAGTTGAGCGTGCATGTTATTGTATGGCGGTAGCACCGCTATTTTTGAAAAGTCTTTATTCGCACAATGCATTCCGAGGTCATTCCAACCAACAAGAACATATTGCTGTGAATAAGTAGGAGAAATAAAAATGAAAAGAACAGAGAAAAGAGTAATACTAAATAAGTATTTCATTTTAACCTCCTATAATCAACAATCAAAGTTGATTAAAAGTTATATAATACCCCGCTTGAAGGGGGCTGAATTAGTTCGATATTTATTTAGTTGACGTTTAGCATCTTTAGGGACATTTCACCAAAATAAATTTTTTATTGCTTCTGTTTTGTGTAAAAAAGTGATTTTGATAAAAGCATTAGTTGGATTGATAAAAAAGTTTTGTGTGTAAATTGTTTTATGCGGGCGATTGTTTTGTTAAGCTAGTCAACTTTATAAGAATTCATTTTAACGATTTTGTAAGGTAAGAAAGTGCGGCTCATTTAGAACTAATTTTCATTTCAGAGTTTATTTAGACAAGAAAGAATAATCTAAACCACCAGCACAGCGCCCTTATATTTTTTGCTTAGAAGGATAGCAAAAAATATTTGCGATTTCCGAGCGCTGCGATGGTCAAAGTTTTATTCATATATTGTTTTCTTAAGAGATCACTTGTTTAATAAAACAAATTATCATGAACAAGCAAAAGTACAACATACGAGTAAAACAGCATGAAAAGTAACAAAAGAATACTGTATAAGTATTTCATTTTAACCTCCTAATAATCAGATCAAACGATCAGACTAAAAGTTATAAAATACCCCGTGGGCTCCGGGGCTGAATTAGTATTCATTTTATTTAGTTGCGGTTAATGCTGCAATGGGACATCCCAAATAAGTAATTCCTAACAATAAGATTTTATCTGATAGTACATTAAAAATAGTTTTGATTGCACATGCTGATAGGACGGGGAAATAGATAGTTACTGTGCCAAAGTTACAGGTGGAAAATTTCCTGTAATAAATTTTACTACACAACTTTCACAGAAATTACTCTTTTGCTTGGCAAAACAAGGTGATAGTTTCACATCAAAAATGGAAGCATTATTTAATCAAATGCTTTTAATAAATAACTGAAATAATCAAGGAGGTATCTATGTCCGATTACGTAAAAGATCTAATGGCAGAAGTAAAAGCCAAACATCCATCCGAGCCTGAATTCCATCAAGCCGTGCAGGAAGTTGCCGATTCACTTTCACTTTGTTTAGAAAGGCACCCCGAGTACCGTGCTGCAAAAATTCTTGAAAGAATTATTGAACCGGAGCGAATAATAATTTTCCGCGTTCCCTGGGTTGATGATCAGGGGGAGGTTCAAATAAATATTGGTTACAGGATTGAAATGAACAGTGCAATCGGTCCTTACAAAGGCGGGCTGAGGTTTCACCCGTCAGTTAATCTTGGCATATTAAAGTTTCTTGCGTTCGAACAGGTATTCAAAAACAGTTTAACCACCTTGCCGATGGGCGGGGGCAAAGGCGGCTCTGATTTTGATCCGAAAGGGAAAAGCGACCTGAAGATAATGAGATTCTGTCAGGCATTTATGAGCGAACTATTCCGCCACATCGGTCCGGATACAGATGTACCGGCAGGCGACATTGGAGTAGGAGGAAGAGAGATTGGCTATTTATTCGGTCAGTATAAAAAATTGCGGAATGAATTTACCGGTGTGCTTACAGGCAAAGGTTTAAACTGGGGTGGTTCACTTATTCGCCCCGAAGCAACCGGTTACGGCTCTGTTTATTTCGCCGCTGAAATGTTAGCCACAAAAGGACAAACACTTGAAGGAAAAACTTGCCTTGTTTCCGGCAGCGGCAATGTAGCGCAATACACCGTTGAAAAACTTTTGCAGCTCGGTGCAAAGCCAGTTACGCTTTCCGATTCCAATGGATATATTTACGATGAGGAAGGCATCAACAAAGAAAAGCTTGCATTTGTAATGGAGATGAAAAATGTCCGTCGAGGCAGGATTAAAGAATACACAGACAAATATAAAAATGCTGTTTACACCGCGCTTGATCCGAATGCTCCATTCAATCCGTTATGGAATCATAAAGCTCACTGCGCATTTCCGAGTGCTACGCAAAATGAAATCAATGCGAAGGATGCACAGAATCTTGTAAAGAACGGAGTAACGGTTGTCAGTGAAGGTTCAAACATGCCCACCACCCCTGACGGAGTAAATATTTTCCTTGATTCTAAAATACTTTATGGTCCCGGCAAGGCTGCCAATGCAGGCGGTGTTGCAACATCAGGATTAGAGATGTCGCAGAACAGCATGCGTTATCCGTGGACAAGGGAAGAAGTTGATAACCGCTTAAGAATGATTATGCACAGCATACATCAAACTTGTGTTGATACAGCAGCCAGATTTGGAACCCCTGGTAATTATGTAAATGGCGCGAATATCGGCGGCTTCCTGAAAGTTGCTGATGCCATGATGGACCAGGGAGTGGTGTAATTAATTAACAATTAAAAATGAATAATTAAAAATTAAGGCGGTCTTCGGATCGCCTTTTTTATTGAGGGCTACTTTATTGCAATTCCTGTGGTGAAGTAAACTAGATTAAAACTATCCTTTGAAATAATTGGTGAATTAAAACCGATTTCAAATTCAATAAATAAGTCCTTGTTTAATGGAATCAGGTAGTTTGAATTAAATCCCCAGAATAAAAAAACAGCTTGATATTGAATCAGAGAGCCTCCCAGCCCGATATTACCGCTTAGAGTCATATATTTTATTAAGTTTAACTCGACTGCTGTTTTAGCATAAGGAATTAATAATAGCGGTTCGGGAATGAAATTAACACCACCCTCAAATCCTAACTCAATCTTTAAAGGTTTTGAAAAACTATTTAGTTTCGTAATCCTACGAGAGATATTTATAAAATATTCATCTAAAATCGGTTCAGACTGCCCTTCGATAATTTTAACAAAACCGACAGATAGTTTATTTCTCGTCAGTGTGTTTAATTTATTATTATCAATAACTTCAAGATTTTGCTGTGAAAAGTTTTTACTGCAGAAAATCAAAATTACAAACAACATCAATCTCATAAAGTTATCTTTCTTCAATGTTATCGATTAAAAAAAAATGTAATTTATTTTTATTAAGCCAGTGTAATGCTTATTCCCGGAATTAATCCGAGAGTAATATTCACTGTCTTTAATTTTATTTCACCTATTTTTATTGATTCGGAAAAGTCGCTTGCTTTAAAAAGACTTTTGAGAATCAATGAAGAAATTCTACTATCACCTGCTTTATCAACCATTTGCTGCCTTTTATGATCGGGAATTGAATCAAGACATGTAAATCCAATGCTAATTACAGGGGGGAGTGCCAGACTGATTGTAATTCCGGTTAATTGATATCCGGCTTCAGAAAAAAGTGAGGCGTGTGAATTTAAATTGTTAACAATCTCCTGCAGTTTCTCTTCCCCGCCGGATTTAAATTGTTCAATTATTTCATTCTTCTCTTCATCCCATAAATTTCCTTTTAAGTCAGTAATTTTATTTTTTACTGCCGTAGCCGAGGCTTTAGCCTTTTCAAATATATTTTCTGCCATTTTTATGCCTTCTTTTATTTTAATCTTAATTCAAAATTACATATACTTTTTTATATGTTGAAAAAATATTACTCCTTCCTTTGTGAAACTTAGTGCCTTTGGGACTTAGTTGCAGAAAATTCCTGGTAGTAATTAAAGAATAGCCACCAAGGCTCCAAGGCACAACGAAACACCAAAACTTATTGCTAAAAATAATTTTGAGTTATTTCAGTATATTTTAAATGAAAATGAAATTTGATAATTAATACGAAAAGAAAATGCTAACACTTTATAACACTCTTACAAAAAAGAAAGAAGAATTTAAACCTCTTAACCCGCCGAATGTAAATTTTTACATTTGCGGACCAACTGTTTATGATTACTTCCACATTGGTAATGCACGGTCGTTTATTATTTCCGATATGCTGCGAAGGTATCTTATCTATAAAGGCTACAAAGTAAAATTTGTAATGAACATAACAGACATTGATGATCGTATAATTAAAAAATCAATTGATGAAAAAATCAGCTTCGGCGAAGTCTCGGGAAAATATACCAGGGCTTTCTTAGAAGATATAAAAGCGTTGAAACTAAAACCTGCAGATGTAAATCCTAAAGCAACAGAACATATTGGAGAAATAATTAATCTCATCAAGACTCTCGAAGAAAAGAGAATCGCTTATAATGTTGATGGTGACGTTTTCTATGATGTTTCAAAATTCAAAGAATATGGAAAGCTAAGCGGAAAAAATTTAGAGCAGCTTGAATCAGGTGCAAGAGTTGAAATAAACGAAACTAAAAAAAACCCGCTTGATTTTGCTCTCTGGAAAAAAGCAAAACCCGGTGAACCTTCGTGGGAAAGCCCCTGGGGAGAAGGCAGACCCGGCTGGCACATCGAGTGCTCCGCAATGAGCTGCAAACATCTTGGAGAATCTTTTGATATTCACGCAGGCGGAAATGATTTGATTTTCCCCCACCACGAAAATGAAATTGCGCAGAGCGAAGGTGCAACCGGAAAACCATTCGTAAAGTACTGGCTGCATTTTGGTTTTCTTAATATCAATGAAGAAAAAATGTCAAAGTCACTTGGCAATTTTTTTACAGCGCGGGATATTCTAAAAAATTACTCTGCAGAAGCGATAAGATTATTTTTTGCGCAGGCTTATTACCGTGGTCCACTGAATTTTAGTGATGAACTTTTGCAGGCAGCACAAAAGGGAGTAGAAAAGTTTGTCAACCTTGCACAGAAAATTAATGATGAATTGAAGAAAGACAATTCCGAAGGAGTTTATCCTGAAATAGGTATTAAAAAATATCAGGATGAATTTGAAGCAGTGATGGATGATGACTTTAACTCGGCGCAGGGCGTTGCAGTCATTTATGATTTTGCGAAAGAGGTAAATAGAATTATCGCTTCAGATGAAAAAATAAAAAAAGATTTTTTTATAGATGTGAAAAACTTCTTAACAAAAACCGCAGTGGATGTTTTAGGAATTATGAATTTCGAACCAACCGAAAAAGGTGGTGGTGAACTTGAAGATGCTTTAATAGAATTTTTAATTGAACTCCGCAACGATGCTAAAAAAGAAAAAAACTTTTCACTTGCAGATAAAATCCGCGACAGGATGAAAGAGATTGGTGTAGTGCTTCAGGATTCAAAAGATGGTACTACTTTTAAAAGGGTGTAGTGCAATTTAAAAGATAGGTTTCATCCAATAATCAACAGGCAGCAAATTTCTTTTTCTCAAAATTGAAAAAAACGATTTTCCCCGATGTTGAGAAAACATAAAAATATATTCTTTGTTTTTTAAGGATTTTATATTTTAGTTTTGTGGTACAGTTGTTGGCAATTATTATCGAGTATAAAAGGAGTTAGGTCTAAATTATTATAAGGTTAAATAATGAAAAAAATATTATTCATTTTATTATTTATTTCATTTGGTGTTATAGTAGCACAAGAGAACAAACCTTTTTCCGTTTTTAATATAGGCTTTTATGGCGGTATTAATTTTTATAATACAGAGAATATTAGAGGTGATTTTCTTGTAGAGCTTAAAGCGAATCTTATATCTTCATTTAAGCTGAAAGCATCTTGCGGTTTTTTCAGGACAATTGAACCATACTCTTACACTGTAAGAAAATACTCTGAAAATATTATTGATACTCTTCCAAAATTTTTTGCAACTAAATATAATTTAGTAAGCAAAAATTATGATATTTTCCCGCTTACATTAGGCATTCAATATTTGATTGTTAATAGTATCTTCTCGCCATATCTTTCGGTAGATGCAGTTTATAACTTTATGAATACATTCATAGAGACTTCGCCGTCTGAAGTCTGGTCTTATAATTCAATTGATGAGATACCTGATGAATTTAAGGAAAACCAAAAGGAGGAAGAGCTGCCGAATAATTCGTATGGAATAATATTGGGAGCAGGCACTACATATCATATTTCTTCAAAATTAAATCTTGATATTAGATACTTAAACTGTACCCCATGTATTGGACAGAATACTAAGATAATTTAATGTGTTATTG
>DAOLIQ010000117.1:0-7914 GCA_035328465.1 Ignavibacteriaceae bacterium
TGAAGCCATATTTTATTACCCCTCCGTCAATAAGACTGAGAGGCGGAAAATCTACCACAGCATTTTCAATTACCTGAACTAATTTTTCCATTGGAGAAAGTGTATCTGCAATTTGTCTAATTGTCCTGACTTTCAAAGAATTCATTTCTTCTATTAACAAAGGAATTTTTTTTAGCGAAGATTTTAGCGCTACTATTTCACGCGGATTAGCTCGTGCTGTGCAAATTCTTGATATGAGTCTTTCTAGATCTCCAATTTCTTTAAGATGTGTGATAAGATTTTTTCTAATGGATTTGTTCTGTACTATTTCTTCAACGCTATCTAATCGTGCTTGTATTGGTTCAAGCTTTCTTAGAGGTGCAGAAATCCATTTCTTTAATAAACGCGCACCCATTGCAGTTTGGGTCTTATCTAAAATTGAAATAAGTGATCCTTCCCTTCCCCCATCCTGCATTGAATATGTTATTTCAAGATTTCTCTTTGTTGAATGATCCAGAGTCATATATTCAGATGGATTGTGCAAAGAAATTTTACTCAGGTGAGAGAGGTTAGCCTTTTGAGTCTCCTGCAAATAATTAAGTATTGCGCCGCTGGCAACTATCCCTGCAGAAAGATTTTCAATTCCAAACCCTTTAAGTGTAGTAGTTTTAAATTGAATTTTTAGAAGCTCTGTTGTGTAATCTAAATTAAAGATCCAATCATCAAGTTTAGAAACACGAATTGATGGATTTACTTTATTCACATAATTGCTTATCAAATCTTTATCTTTTTTCTGCGCAAGGATCTCGGATGGATTAATTGATTCAATCTGCTGTATAATTTTATCCGGCGAAACCTGGTAACAGTAAAACTCCGCTGTAGAAATATCACAAAAAGAAATTCCTGCAATTTCTTCACTAATAAAAATCGCCATCAAATAATTATTCTTCTTGTGATCAAGCAGTTTGTCAGAAAGAGTTACACCGGGTGTTACAACTTCGACAACCTCACGTTTTACTATTCCCTTTGCAAATTTAGGATTTTCCATTTGTTCGCAAACTGCAACACGATAACCGGCACGGACAAGTTTTGGTAAATAGCTGTCGATGGCATGGTGGGGGAAGCCTGCAAGCGGAACATCTCCCGCTGCACCATTGGACCGTTTAGTTAAAGTAATCCCCAACACCTTCGAGGCAGTTTTAGCATCTTCATCGAAAGTTTCAAAAAAATCGCCAACCCTAAAAAATAAAACAGTATCTGGATTGGCTTCTTTAATCTTCCTGTATTGTTTCATTAAAGGAGTTACTTGCATAGCGCTTAAAAATTAGTGGGTAAAAATAGCTGAATATTGAACGAATATCAATTGAATGATTTAGAGAACTGTTAGTGTAGAGCTAAATCATTAGTTAAAAATGAAAAACCTAAAGTCTGGTTTTCTTCCGCTTGAAAATTTAATTCCAGGAGCAGGATAATGCAGCATATTTGTTGTGTTAATAATAAGCATCCAATCGTGATTATTTGTTGAAAAAATTTTATTCAAATTGAAATCAAGCCCAAAAAGATATTCACGCCTTTGATAATCTTGAGAAACACTAAACCCAATTGCCGGCTGTAAAAACACTGGCCAGATATTTCCTATTGAACCACTAAGTAGATTATTAATATCCATTGTCAACCAATAGATATGTGCCTCATAGGTCGAAGTTAAATTAGGAGGAAAATGAAAATCATGGGTAGGGATGTAACTCCATTTAAAATTGAAATTTTGAAGCAGAGGCAAAACATCTCGAAGAAAGCCATAACCAAGTCCAAGAGTATTAAAAATTAGATCTTGATAATCAAAACCAAATCGTGAGAAACCATCGCCGATCTCAATTAACAGCCCAATACCAAAGCTCGTAAACGCAGAGGCAAGTTGTGAATCCCGTTCAGAATATCCCCCCCACATAAGTAAGTTCTTTGAAAAATTATAAAAAAAATAAGAAGTATAAAAATGCCCAATCTTGTCTATTCCTTTGGAGTAAGGATCATTTAACCAGCCTTCACCGGATTTTGGAGAGTAAAATGAAAATTTCCTTTGACCATCTCTCCACCACATATAATAACCGGAAACTAAGGTGGAGGCAGATGCTCCAGCTAAAAATGCAACAGATAAATTTTTTCTAGAAAAAAACGAATCAGAATTTATATTTTCATTCTGCAAAGAATCCTGTCCGAAGATTAATTGGGAACACAGCAGTAGGATAATTTTCAACTTTTGCATGGAATTCCATTTATACAATTAAAAATCAAAAAAAAGACCGAGAAGATGTTTACTATTTGATTCGTTGTATAACTGTCCTCTTTCCTCAAAACCTGTTCTGAAAGTGTAAGCAATTCGAATAAAAGAAATTTCATCTTGCGGATATTTAATCCCAAGTTGAAAAGATTTTGTTGAACCGAAATTTACCTCCTCCTTAAGTTTAAAGTCGAAAGCGAAGTAGAATAAAATTTTATCGGAAAGATATTTTCCCGCGTCAAATCCAAATTGGAAATGAGTGTGTTTAGTTTTTTTAGGTTCATTATGGAAATTATAAGTGGCGTTCAGATATATTTTGCCATTAAAGTCTGTCATCAATTTTTCAGCTTGAATGGCAAGATAGTCTCTAACATAATTAATAGATTTTTTATTGAGTTGAATAATTCCATCGTCAGAGAAATGCGCACTTAAATGTCCCCAATTCAACCGCAATATAAAATCATCAAAAAAATTTTTATCCAAAAAGAAATCAACTAAGTAATCCGCTGTGAATACTTGAATATGAGGTGGCGTGATTTTTAAAGTATTAAAAACTGTTGCAGCAACTGTGAACTGATAAATATTCTGATCAAACTTTAAATCCGCTAAAGGTTTTTCGAGTCCAATATTTCCAAACCATTCGTTTGTTTCAAAATGTTTGGATAATGAGAATTGATGAACCAATGCGTCAGCGTAATATTTTTGATAAATTTTGCTTTCCGGAAATAGCTCAACTGTCTGTGAATAAATATTCAGTGAATAAATTGTAAATAAAAAAAATAAAAGAAACAAAGTCTGAAGAGTCTTCATTTTTTATTAACGGTATAAGAAATATGAGCTGGTAATATTTGCATGATGTGTGATTATCAATCACCGATTTGCAGATTAACTCCGAGCCATTCCTCCAGTTTTGAAATTATTAGGCGTTTATCCTTACCGGTGAAACTTTTAATTCTTGTTCTATGAGATCCGCCGGGCAAAACAATTTTGATCGAATTTGTCTTTCCGGTCAAGCAAACACCCGTAGAAGACCATGGATCGTTGCCGCCATAAATGAAAATAAAATTGTTTGCTTCATTCTGAACCCAATTTGAAATATCCTGTGTTACGGTGGGGTCAAACTCCGGCAGTTCGTGCATCGGAAAGAAAAACGGTGTATGCCCATCAGCGTATTTTATTAAATCACCGAAAGGAGAAATATCATAGCCGTAATAACCATACTCAGTGTAGCATTGATAAAAGAACGGATAAATTCCTTCAATATCCTGATCACTAAAATAAGTTACCCCTCCGTTTATAAGCAAATGTTTCCAGATTTCTTCTATTGGCGAATTCTCATCAGGAATTTTTGAACAGTCTCCATCGCTCCATTGCCAGTAAGCAAATGAATATTCGAGAACAGCGTATTCGTACGCACGTTCGCTGCCAACAATTTGATAAGTAAGCTTTTTCTCTTCAGCATTTTGCAAAAAGATAGGATAAAGTTCATCTCTTTTTGTAAGACAAAGTTTTTGGAAATTGAAAACCTTTTCTCTGCATTCAGGAGTTGAAACAGAATTGATCCACTCGTAAACACGCTTATCCTCTGTCGAAAAATTAATCGGACCTACATACGGAACACAAACATCAATATCATTTGGATAATATCTTGCATGAAATATTACAGTTGACCCACCCTTGCTGATTCCAGTGCTTATCCATTTATCTTTATAATATTTTTTGAACAATTCAACTATGCGATGATGATCATCAGCGGCTTGTTTGATAGTTAAAAATTTCCAGTCGAATGGTTCGGGAACAGATTCACCAAAGTAGCGATGTTCAACGACAAGCTGATTACACCCAAGCATTTTCGTTAATTCCTGAGTCCAATTATCTGTTGCGTAACCTTCAAGGTACATCACCAAAGGTTTCTCGGCATCAACGTGTGAAAGAAAAACCTGCTGCTTAAATTTTTGTCCTTCGGGATTATTGTGATCAACAGGCATTGTTACCATAATTTCATAAACCTCGCTGAACATATCGTCGCCCTTGATTTGCTTCACTTCAAATTCAGGAACTGATTTTAACCATTTATAAAGATCGGTTTCATTTTGTTGAGCAGTAATGCTCTGAAAAAATCCCAAAGCAAATAAGAATAAAATACTAAGGGAGAGGTTGATAATTTTTGAATTCAAGAGTTACTCCATTTTATATTTAGACGTATTTAGCGGCAGTCCAGAAAGATTGCATACAGCTGCGCCGAATTTTACTAATCGCACAAATTTATTAATTAAAGTTGAATCTCATTCCTCAAGCGTACTCAAATTTCCAGGATCTAATCCAAGTGCTTTGGCTTTCAGAACTCTTCGCATGATTTTACCGCTTCGGGTTTTTGGTAATGAATCAACTATTTCAACCAACTCGGGTTTGGCAATCGGACCAACTTCGTGACCGACATGCTGTCTTAATTCTTCACAAAGTTTATCAGATTTTTCAAATCCAGAACGAAGAATAACAAAACAGTGAATGGCATTGCCTTTCACATCGTGAGGAAGCCCGATAGCAGCAGCTTCAGCAACTGCAGGATGACTAACAAGAGCGCTTTCAATTTCTGCTGTTCCCAATCTGTAACCGGAAACTTTTATTACATCATCCACCCTACCTATTATCCAGAAATAGCCGTCTTCATCGCGCCGGGCAGAATCACCAGTCATATACATTCCAGGAAAACGTGACCAATATTGATTAACGTACCTATCAGGATCATTCCAAACTGTTCTAAGCATTGCAGGCCAGGGAGTTTTTATAACAAGATAACCCTCTTCATTAGGTTTTACAGATTTACCTTCTTCATCAACAATGTCCATAACAAGTCCGGGGAAAGGTTTTGTTCCTGATCCTGGTTTTAGGGGGGTACATGGCATTGGAGTAATCATAAACATACCAGTTTCAGTCTGCCACCAAGTATCCATAATCGGGCATTTTTCTTTTCCAATCACTCTGTTATACCATTTCCAGGCTTCGGGATTTATTGGCTCACCGACTGTTCCAAGCAATCGAAGAGAGGAAAGATTGTAACGGTTTGGCCATGCGTCTCCAAATCGCATAAGCCCGCGAATTGCAGTGGGAGCTGTATAGAGAATATTTATCCCGTATTTTTCAATCATCTGCCACCAACGGTGGGGGTAAGGAAAAGTTGGCGCACCTTCATACATAAACGAAGTAGCTCCATTTAACAGCGGACCATAAACTATATAGCTATGCCCTGTAATCCAGCCGGGATCAGCAGCGCACCAAAACCGATCTTCATCGTGAATATCAAATACATATTTTAATGTTGAATAAATTCCAACCATATATCCGCCGTGTGTATGCAGTATTGCCTTTGGCTTTCCGGTTGTTCCCGATGTGTAAAGCAAAAATAATGGATCTTCGGCATCAACAATTTCAAGACTCTCTGAATTATTAGCTATAGGGAGGTTCATTAGTTCGTGATACCACATATCTCTGCCGGCTTCCATATTTATTTGATGACCGGTTCTTTTAACAACCAAAACACTTTCGACTGTTGCAGCACGCTGTAGAGCCTCGTCTGCAATTTTTTTCAGCTCGACAATTTTACCACGCTGAAACGCACCATCGGAGACAATTAATACTTTTGACTGACTATCCTCCAATCTTTCGTGCAGTGCTTCAACTGAAAAACCGCCATAAACCACAGAGTGAATCGCTCCAATTCTTGCGCAGGCTAACATTCCAATCATCAATTCAGGGATTCTTCCCATATAAAGTGTCACACGATCTCCTTTGTGTACGCCAAGGCTTTTGAGCACGTTTGCGAACTTACATGTCTCACGATGAAGAGCAAAATATGAATAAGTTTTCACATCACCATTTTCCCCCTCCCAGATTAATGCAAGTTTATTTCTTCGTGGAGTATTGATGTGAACATCGAGGCAGTTGTATGCTATATTCGTCCTTGCGCCGGTGAACCATTTAAAGAAAGGTTTATTGGAATCATCTAACACCTTAATCCATTTCTTATGCCAGTAAAGATTTTTAGCTTCCGTTTCCCAAAAACTCACGAAATCTTTTGAAGCACTTTCATAAAGCTTTTCGCATTTAGCGTTAGCGTATTTTTTTATTTGATCAGTTGGATAATAAACATCACCGGAAAGTTGTTGTTCGGACATGATATAGTCTCCAAAAAGTTTAATAATAAATTATTAGATTATTTTGGTTCGGAAAATAAACCTGAATGGAATGAGAATCAATTATTTGTTGAAAGAGATTCAAATATTTTAGTCAAATAAGCTGAATGAAGAAAAATATTTATTGATCATTAAACCTAAAACAACCTGTTAGCAGCAGCCGCCCCCATCATAAAAATAAGTTGACTCTGAAATGAAAATATCTTTCCTGTTTAATGACTTTAGTGCAGCAGCAGTTTTATCACAAACAGCAAGCGGCTGATTGTAGAGGAGAACATGTCCTTTGTTATCGTCGTACAATTCCTCCCCACCAAAATAAATGGCTGTCTTACCTGTAAAAACACAAGCACCATCTTCCGGCATTGGATCTTTTATTGCACAAATTTCGACGCTCTCAACAAAAATATTATGATCTGTATTGTAGTGAAGTTTATCAATCATACGATAAGCTCGCTTTGCTCGTACTTCAATAGTCCCAAAGCCAATTTCCGAAATCATTTTTAAATACTCTTTAAGCTGGATTGCACCGCTCAAACATAATGCTCGAAGTGTTTCGTCATTACGCAAATCATCGGGAATAAAATCTTCGCAAACAGGATCGCTTAAGACTAAACGACCGTTTGGCTTAAGTACGCGATACATTTCTTTTAATGCAATTGTCAATTCTTCCTTATGAAAAATATTGAATAAACAATTCTGCGCAGCGATATCAATTGATTCATTCTCAATTGGAAGATTCAATGCATCGCCATTCCGAAGATCAATAAAATTTCTATTGAACCAACTGTTTTGTTCTTCAGCTAAATAAAGGTTTTGATCGCATTTAGAGATCATTTCTTCGACGGGATCAATTCCAATTACATTTTTTTCTTCACGACTAAAGTATGAAAACTGAAGCAGTTCCATTCCCCCGCCTACACCGACATAAAGAATTTTTGGATTGTTCACCAAATCACGCGGGTTAACCGTGCTTCCGCAGCCGTAATTCATTTCAAGCATTTCCTTAGGAATATTCAGATCGGGAAATTGCCAAATCGGGGTGGTGGTACAGCATAATCCTTTTTGTGGATTTTCAGCAGCTTCTTTGTAAACATTTTTTGCAGTTTCTAAATACGAACTCATATTGATTCACGTCTCCTTTTTTATTCATCAATATTAAAATAAAATTCAATTCGAATTTGTCTTTCAAACTACATTTTGAAAAATAAATCTAAATGAATTCCAATTTGATCTCAATAGCTAATTGGATAAGTTTCTTTAAATAAATTATTTTTTTTCTAATTGAGGTTGAATAATGAAAACTCTACGTACAAATATAAACATTTTATTTATTCTGGTTTTTATTTTTCTATCAACTGCTTTTGCGCAATGGTCAACTGATCCTTCTGTCAATCTCGCAGTCTGCGATGCAGCGGGCGATCAGGCATTGGCAAAAATTGTTTCCACTTCCGATGGAGGCTGTTA
>DAOLIQ010000118.1:0-7857 GCA_035328465.1 Ignavibacteriaceae bacterium
TTTATAGATTATTTGTTGTTCAGTTATTGTGATCAACTAAAAGAAATTATTATAAATAAGTAAAGGAACTAAAATGAGTGAAGTGTTAGATAAAAAAATTGATTTCTCACTAAAATATAAAGTTAAAGATATCTCGCTTGCTGAATGGGGAAGAAAAGAAATTGAATTAGCTGAAGTAGAAATGCCCGGCTTAATGGCCTTGAGAGAAGAGTTCAAAGGTAAACAGCCTCTTAAAGGCGCACGTATCGCTGGTTGCTTGCATATGACAATACAAACTGCTGTGTTAATTGAAACTTTAGTTGAACTTGGTGCTGAGGTTAAATGGTCATCTTGTAATATCTTTTCTACTCAAGATCACGCTGCTGCCGCAATTGCTGCTGCTGGCGTACCAGTTTTTGCCTGGAAAGGAATGAACGAAGAAGAATTCAATTGGTGCATTGAACAAACACTTTTCTTCGGCGATGAAACAAGACCGCTGAATATGATTCTTGATGACGGCGGTGATCTTACCAATATGGTGCTCGATGTTTACCCTGAATTAGCTGCAGGAATAAAAGGGTTATCAGAAGAAACAACAACTGGTGTTCATCGTTTATATGAAAGGATGGAGAAGGGAACACTTCCAATTCCAGCTATCAACGTAAATGATTCAGTTACTAAATCTAAGTTTGATAACAAGTATGGCTGCCGTGAATCATTAGTCGATGCCATCCGCAGAGCCACGGATTTAATGCTTGCAGGTAAAGTTGCTGTTGTTGCAGGCTTTGGCGATGTTGGTAAAGGTTCCGCAGAATCATTAAAGAATAATCACGTAAGAGTTATCGTTACAGAAATAGATCCTATCTGTGCGTTGCAAGCCGCAATGGAAGGATATGAAGTTAAAAAGATGGATGATGCAGTTAAAGAAGCTGATATTGTTGTTACTGCAACAGGAAATAAGAACATCGTTACTGAAAGACATTTCAAATCGATGAAAGACAAAACAGTTGTTTGTAACATCGGACATTTTGATACTGAAATTGATATGGCTTGGTTAAACAAGAATTATGGTAAAACCAAAAATACTATCAAACCACAAGTTGATAAATATACAATTGATGGCAAAGACATTATTGTTTTAGCAGAAGGTAGATTGGTAAATCTTGGTTGTGCAACAGGACATCCTTCATTTGTAATGTCCAACTCATTCACAAATCAAACACTTGCTCAGATTGAATTATGGAATCATCCTGATAGATATGAGAATAAAGTTTATACATTACCAAAACATCTTGATGAAAAAGTTGCAAGATTACACCTAAAGAAAATTGGTGTTGAGCTTGATGTTCTATCCCCAGAGCAAGCTGAATACATTGGTGTTAAAGTTGAAGGACCTTTTAAGCCGGATTATTACAGGTATTAAAATTTATTTGTAATTGATTTAAAGACTCGCAACTTGCGGGTCTTTTTTTTATCTCAACAAATCTGTTAATGCCTCTTCCAACATTTCAAACTTAAATTTATATCCGCTGCTCAATAACTTTTTAACATCAACTCTTTGACTTGCTGTTACGACCTCAGCAGCTTCTCCAACAACAATTTTTAGCGCAAACTTTGGAACAGGAAAAAGGGAGGGCCGATGCAAAATTTTCGCAAGTGTTTTAGCAAACTCTTTCATTCTAACGGGATTTGGTGATGCCGCATTAACTGCTCCATAAATATTTTGATTGTCAATGGCGTGTAAATAAATTCCAACAATATCATCAATATGCAGCCAGGATGCCCATTGCTTGCCGTTACCCAGCGGACCGCCGATAAAAAATTTAAATGGTAGCAGCATTTTTTTCAGTGCCCCATCCTCTGTACTTAAAACCAATCCGGTTCTAATCTGGACATTTCTGATTCCAAATTCACCAGTTCGTCGCGATTCACTTTCCCAGACTTCACAAACATCAGCCAGAAAATCTTTACCTAAAGGAGAATCTTCATTTAATATTTTATCTCCGCAATCGCCGTAGTATCCAATTCCGGAAGCTGAAATAAATACTTCTGGTTTATTTGCTCGGGATGCGATCGCTTCAACCAGATTTTTTGTACTGACTTTTCTTGAATCTATAACTTCCTTTTTAAATTTTTCATTCCATCTCTTTGCAAAAAGATTTATCCCTGCGAGATGAACAACAGCATCAGCATTCTCTAATTTGGATTTCCATTGGTCAGGTCTTTGATAATTCCACTCGACGCATTCGACATCCGTCGGGAAAATGGATTTTGCTTTTTTTGTATTGCGGGTAAAGAGTTTGACATCATCACCACGTTTGATCAACTCCTGAATAAGATTTCTGCCGATCAAACCGGTTGCTCCTGTTATTATAATTGATTTGCGCATTGGACTAAATTCTTTTCTAATTAGTTGTAATTATTATATCATTGAATAAGAAAAAATGACCGAAAATAAAATTAGGTTTAAAATGCATTAAAAATTCGGCTAATTTTTTCAGGCCTGATTCTTGACTTAATAGTTTTTCCTGAATTTTAAAAAAAATCATTGGTTCAACTTTATACACAAAACACGTCAATTTATAAAAAATAATTAATTGGAAATTAGTTGGAAAAATAGCTATCTTTCCCTCACTTAAAAGTTCGGACTAACAAAATTTATTAGTTGAATCCAAATAACATTTAAGTTGATTAGAAATTTACTTATTGGAGACTATTATGAAAAAAATATACTTACTGCTTTCAACCCTTTTATTGGTTAATATTTCGTTTGCACAAGTTGCTACACACGTAGTAATAGCTGAAGTATTTGGTGGTGGAGGAAATGCGGGAGCCCCGTATTTGAACGATTACATTATCCTTTATAACCCTACTGGTGCAAGTGTAAATCTTTCTGGAATGTCTGTTCAGTTTGCCAGTGCTACAGGCAGTACTTATTCGGTTACAAATCTAACGGGAAGTATTCCTGCTGGATCGTACTTTATGATTAGCGAAGCTGCCGGTAGTGGCGGAAATGGAGTCCCCCTACCTTTTCATTCAGATGTGAGTGGTTCAATATTTATTTCACCAATTGGTGGAAAGGTTGCATTTGTAAGTAACACAACTGCAATAACAGGTTTAGCTGATCCGGATGTAATAGATTTTGTTGGTTATGGCACTGCAAATGAATCAGAAGGCGGCAGCCCTGCGCCAGCAGGCTCCGATGTAACAAGCATTCGAAGGTTAGACAATTCAGGTTTACAAACTTATGGCAGCAACGGAAGCGGGTGGGATTCCGGAGTAAACTTCGCTGACTTTTTTGTGCAGGATAGTCTAAACTTAATTGCCTACTACCCCTTAGCTTCTACCTCCTTTGCTAATCATTTGGTCATTGCTGAGGTTTATGGTTCCGGCGGATTGACCGGTGCCTCTTACACAAATGATTATGTGGTACTTTATAATCCTTCAAGCTTTGGACAGGATATTTCTACCTGGTCACTTCAATACGCTAATGCCACTAATACAGCCTGGTCAGTTTTAAATTTAAACGGAACAGTTGCACCACATACTTATTATCTTATTCAGTTATTTTCGGCTGGAACAATTGGGAACCCTTTGCCCACACCTAATTTAATCGGCACTACTAATATCCGACAAAACAGAGGCAAGTTGGCGCTTGTCAGAACTCAGACCGTTTTATCGGGTGCCAATCCAATAATATCAAGAACCGATATTGCTGATTTTGTAGGGTGGGGTCTAACTACCAATGGATTTGAAGGATCTGCCGCAGCGACTGCTGCAGCAAACGCACAGAGTAGTATCAGACGAAAAGATAACAACGGTAACAACACCTACGGTTTAACAAACGGAAGCGGCTGGGATTCAAATAACAACGTAAATGATTTTTACACTGAATCAAATATTATTGCTAACCCGCCGTTAAATAGTAATTTCTTAGCCAACCAGGTCGTTATTGCAGAAATTTATGGCGGAGGCGGTAACCCGGGTGCGACTTATTTGAATGATTACATTGTACTGTATAATCCTACTGCATCTCCTGTTGATCTATCTACATGGTCTTTGCAGTATCACACCGCAACACTTACAACAGGTAGTTGGTCTAAAGTTAATCTGAGTCAAACTATAGCTGCTCAAGATTATTATTTAGTAAGATTTGCTTCAGCCGGACCGAACGGTATTCCACTCCCCATCTTCCCGAATGATTCTACTGCCGTTATTGGTTTGGGAAACAGCAGCGGCAAAGTTGCACTTGTAAATAATCAGACCGCTTTAGTGGGTGACTTTGCTTTACCTAATGCAAGTGTTATAGATTTTGTCGGCTATGGCACCACCGCTACAATGTTCGAAGGTCTTGGTCCTGCGGCAGCTCCTTCAAATGCAACTTCGAGCATGCGAAGAAAGGACAATAATGGCAATAATACTTATGGAGTAACTGACGGAAGTGGTTGGGATTCTGATAATAACAATGCTGATTTTTACCAGGCAGTAGATTTAATTACCGTTCCGCCTTTACCTGTTGAACTAACTTCTTTCTCTGCGCTTATTATCAGCAATGCTGTTCACCTTAATTGGGAGACTGCTACCGAAGTTAATAACTATGGATTTGAGGTTCAGAAATTACAATCTGAATTAAGCAGTGCTGAATGGGAAAGCCTTGGCTTTGTCGAAGGCTATGGCAACAGCAATTCACCAAAGCAGTATTCTTTTGTTGATAATGAAATTAACGGCGCGCAAAAGTTTTCTTACAGATTAAAACAAATTGATAATGACGGTGCTTTCGAATATTCAAAAATTATCGAGGTGGATGTAACTGCTCCTATTGAATTTTCTTTAAGCCAGAATTATCCTAATCCTTTTAACCCCTCCACCACTATAAAATATTCTATCCCAACAAAACAGTTTGTAAGCCTTAAGGTGTTTAATATTTTAGGTAAGGAAGTGGCACAGCTTGTGAACAGCGAACAGGCGGAAGGATTTTATAATGTTACTTTTGACGGCAGCGGACTTAGCAGCGGCGTTTATTTTTATAAACTGCAAACCGGCAGTTTTACAGCCTCTCATAAAATGCTGTTGATTAAATAATTTTCCCCATACTTTTGTTCCTTTACTAAAAAGTCCCGCTTCGTTGGCGGGACTTTTTATTTTAAGAAATTAAGTCACCCACTTAATTAAGCACTTATTATCGAAAAGACCAATCTTAAAATTCTCAAGAGTTAAGCAAGTGTTTTCACTTTAATTATTAAGTAAATCCGATAACCCAATATTAAAAAACGTTTTAATCAAAATATTTCTTGATTTATTTGATTTGTTTATTTATTTATGGATGTAAAATTATCAATAATTACAGCTTAAACTAATTCTAAGGAGATTAAATGTTCTTTTCTCTGAGAAGAGTCTTCATATTTTGGGTCCTTTCTCTTTCATTTCCAGCGTACTTTCTCTTCAGCCAAACACTTACTTTTTCGGATAATTTTGATTCTTATAATCCCGGACAGCAATTGGCTTGTCAAAATCCAACAGACTGGACTACATGGTCAGAATCACCCTGCAATCCTATTGAAGATGCCTTAATATCAAGCGTCCAATCATTTAGTCCACCTAACTCAGTTGTAATCATACAAAATAATGACATCGTTAAAAATTTCGGCATGCTTACAAATGGAGTGTGTGAAATAAATTTTCGGATATATATTCCCTCCGGAAAATCAGGTTACTTTAATACTCTGGCAGATTTTACTCCCCCCTATATTTGGGCTATGCAGGTTTTTTTCGATGCACCAGGAACAGGCAGAGTTGATGCTGCCGGTGCTTCAGCTGCCACGTTTATTTACCCTCACGATAGCTGGCTGCCTATAAAAGTTGTTGCTGATCTTATTAGTGATAGAGGCGAGTTTTGGTTAAATGGAGTAATGATTCATTCCTGGCAATGGACGCAAGGGATTTTCGCTAATACGTCAATCCCTCTTCAAGTAAACGCAACTGATTTTTATGGCTCAGCTTTAACTGATCAAATGTTTGTTGACGATTATTCAGTTTCCTTCGACTCAAAAATTGTTTCCACTGCTGCCGGCGGTAATTGGAACTCTGCAAGTACCTGGGTGGGGGGTATTGTCCCTTTGCCGAGTGATCCTGTTGAAATTGTTTCGACTGCTTCAGTTACTCTTGATGCAAATATTATTAGAAATACAGTTACTTTAATCAATGGCAGATTAAACTGCGGAGCTTATCTGGTTTCAGGCAATGGAAACATTTTTTTCCCTGCAAGCTCTTTCTTAGAGATTGGTTCAGCCGATGGAATTAGCAGTTCATCTCCATCCGGAAATATCCAAGTGACCGGGGTAAGATCATTTAGCACGGGGGCAAATTATACTTATAATGGGAGTTCCGCTCAAGTCACCGGCGATGGCTTGCCTGCTACAGTAAATAGCCTCACTATAAATAACACTCTGGGTTTATCCCTGACTAATTCTGTTGTTGCGGCTTTTTCGTTAACAATGACTTCTGGAAATATTATTTTGAATGGCAATACCTTAACATTAGGAACAGGAAAAGGTTCAACAACTAGAGGAACTTTATCCTGGGGGTCAGGATTTATTACAGGCAATGGAACTTTCAAACGGTGGTTTTCCAATGCTAACATCACTATTGGAAATGTGCAGGGATTATTTCCGATGGGAACTACTTCGAAAAACAGAAATGTCTGGGTAGGTGGAAAACCTTCGGCTGGCGGTACTATTTCAATTCAACACATTGATGCCGACGGAGTAAGTTCAATTTCATTTACCGAAAATTCTAAAACATTCATTTCGAGATCAAATCATAATTGGACTATATCAACTGCCGGAGGATTTTCAGGAAATAATTTATCACTTAGGCTGCAAGCTTCAGGATTTCAAAACAATCAAATAAGCGATTTAAACATTTCCCTTTCATCCGGTGATGCAGGCGGAAATTATTCTTCACCAACCGGAACTATTATGGATCCTCAGGTAAACAGAATCTCATTGACTGCTGCTTCTTTATCAAATACTTTTTACTTTGCTTCTGTTGATGCCCCCCTTCCTGTTGAACTAACCTCGTTTTCTGCAGCCTATATCAATAATGCCGTTCATCTAAATTGGGAAACCGCTACCGAAGTAAATAACTATGGATTTGAGGTTGAGCGAAAGTTAAATGTCAAAGGTCAAATAGCAAATGATTGGGTGAAAATCGGTTTTGTTAATGGCAGCGGCAACTCCAATTCGCCTAAACATTATTCATTTATTGATGAAACATTTTCCGAAACAGGTAAGTGCGCTTACAGGTTAAAACAAATTGATAGCGACGGCACTTTTGAATATTCAAAAATTATCGAGGTGGATGTAACTGCACCTATTGAATTTTCTTTAAGCCAGAATTATCCTAATCCTTTTAATCCCGTTACGTCAATTAATTTTAGCATACCGGAAGAGGGGAAGGTGACTATTACAATTTATAATAGTATTGGCGAACTTTTAGAAACAATTATTGATGAAGTTAAACAGGCTGGAGCATATGCTGTGAATTTTGATGCAGGCGGGCTTAGCAGCGGTGTTTATATTTATAAGATTGATTGGATGGGGAAGTCCTTTATGAATAAGATGACTTTATTAAAATAACCTTGTGTGCCATATTAGTTCTATAAAAAGTCCCGCTTCGTTGGCGGGACTTTTTATTTTAAAATTATTGAAAAATTAATTGGACAATTGATAAATATTTTTTTAGTTTAATGTACAGTTTGATAAAGTATCAGCAAATTTCAACGGTAGAATAGAATTTATGCTTTAAACTGAGGGAATTTCCTGAACAGCTAATTAACTATTTCAATATTTTTTCCCTGGAGGGAAGTGTGATAAAAAA